>REEF01000433.1 GCA_007695205.1 Planctomycetaceae bacterium | reverse complement strand
AAAGGCGTTGACGAATGAACATCGCCGTGGTCACGCTGTCCGAACAAGGTGCAAGACTGGCTGGCCGATTGGCCGACCGACTGCAGCCCTGCGATGTGTTCATCCACCAGGATGTGACGGTCACGACTGATGCCCATACTTTCGCCAGCGTCGTGGAATTGACCGAGCGCCTGTTCGTAGCCTATCGCCGCTTGGTTTACATCCTGCCGGTCGGGGTTGCCGTGCGCGCCGTGGCGGGCTGTGTACGGGATAAACGCAGCGATCCGGCCGTCGTCGTCGTGGATGTGGGTGGCCGGTGGGCGATCAGCCTGCTGAGCGGCCACGAGGGCGGCGCGAACGAATTGGCCATGCTGGTGGCCAACGCACTGGGAGCCGAACCGGTCGTGACCACGACCACCGAAGCGGTCAAGGACTTGATCGTCGGCGTGGGCTGCCGGCGCGGAACGGTTGCCGGCGATATCGTGGCCGCCGTGCGCGAAGGCGTGAGTCTGGCCGGGTTCGATCTGGCCCGCGTCCGGACGCTCGCTTCGGCCGACATCAAGGCCAGCGAAGTGGGGCTGTGGGAAGCGGCTCGGGAACTGGGCTTGCCCCTGCGGCTGATCCCGGCGGACGAGATCCGCCATACCCCTCGAGCGTTCGAGCATTCCGATTTGGTTTGGAAAAAGGTGGACATGCCGGCGGTTGCGGAACCTGCAGCTCTGCTGGCGGGAAGGAGGACACAATTAATACTGAGCAGACAAATCCTACACAAAGTGACCGTGGCGGTGGCCCGGGAAAGCTGTATGTCGTTGGAATAGGACCCGGCGGACCGCAGCATCGCACGTTCCGCGCGGTCGAAGCGATTGGCGAGAGCCGTGTCGTTGTCGGCTATACGCCGTACCTGGACGCGATCGGGGATCTGATCGACGGCAAGCAGCAGATCGCTTCGGGCATGACCTATGAAATCGACCGTTGCCGCCAGGCCCTGCAGCGAGCCGTAGCAGGCGATGTGGTGGCGTTGATCTCGTCGGGCGATCCGGGAGTCTACGGCATGGCCGGACTGACGTTGGAACTGGCCGACGCCGAGGGTTTGCGCGTCCCTATCGAAGTGGTGCCCGGCGTCACCGCCGCCACCGCTGCTGCCGCCGCCCTGGGTGCCCCGTTGATGCTCGATTTCGCGGCGATCAGTTTGAGTGACTTGTTGGTCCCGTGGGACATGATCCGCCAGCGACTGAAAGCCGTCGCAGCGGCCGATCTCGTGACCGTTCTCTACAACCCGCGCAGCAAGAAACGGGTGCATCAACTGACGGAAACACTCGAAATCTTCCGCGAGGTCCGGCCGGGTGGTACGCCCGTCGGGATCGTTAGCGGTGCCGGTCAGTTCGACCAGTCGCTGGTCATCACCGACCTGGATCATGCCGACCGGCAGCACGTGGACATGCGCAGCATTGTGATCATCGGCAACAACCACACCCGGCGAATCGATTCGTGGATGGTCACCGCCCGAGGCTATTTCGTCTCATGAATCCAAACACCGCCATCTTGCTGCTGGGCGGAACCAGTGAAACATGGCCTCTGGCAATCCGCTTGGCCAATGAAGGCTGTCGCGTGTTGGTCTCGCAAGCGACCGATGTCACGCTCGAGATTCCGCCCCATCCCGGCATCCAGTGCCGATACGGCCCGTTGGACGAGAACGCCTTGGCCGAGCTTGTGGACCGTCGCCCGATTTGTGCGATCATCGATGCCGCACATCCCTATGCCAGCACGATCCACGCGGCGGCGCACCGAGTCGCCGTTGCCAAGGGAATTCCTTGCCTGCGCTACGTCCGCCCAGCGGTCGTCGCAGCCGCGTCGCCCGGCGTCCAGCTTGTGCCGGACCATGAAGCGGCCGCCACCGCTGCATTCAGCCATTGGCGACCCGTGTTACTCACGACTGGCAGTAGAAACCTGGTTCCGTATGCCCAGCAGGCGAGCCGGACCGGATTGCCTTTGGTTGCTCGCATCCTGGACCACCCATCCTCCCGCACCGCCTGCCAGCGTGCGGGCATCCTGCCCGAGCGGATTGTTGTCGGTCGAGGCCCGTTTTCGGTCGAAACCAACCGCCAGCACATCCGCCAGTTCGACATCGGTGTGTTGGTGACCAAGGACAGCGGAATTGCCGGCGGCACCGAAGAAAAACTCCAAGCCGCCCAAGCCGAAGGCTGCCAGGTCATCGTCGTAACCCGCCCGCGCTTCGCTCCCGAACTCGACCGTATTCCTGCATTCAAAGACTTCGACTCTCTTGTCGAGGACCTGTTAAGGAACGCGGAAAAAAAATAAAAACTTGGCCAGAAGTTTCTTGTCAATCAACGTGACGCTTCGGGTTTCGAATCATCCGCGGGTTAGAATTCTCGGTCTCCGAGCAATCCCGGGATCGGGATGGGGTACCGACCCTGGTCGTCCGATTCCAGCGGTGGCGGCGATTCCATCGTCCACTGATCCAAGCCTGGTGCGTACTCGTGCTCGTCCTCCAGCATGGCTTCCAGAGTGATCTCGCGGGCGGTATGAGCCGCCTTGCGTCCCATCGAGGTTACCAGGCTGGCATACACGCCACTCTCGGCCTCGTTGAATGGCAAGTCATCGCGGATCGCATCCACCAAGGCGTTCCATTCGTTATCGTACGGGTTCCGCTGACCCTGGGGTACTTCCGATTCCCACAACTGGTTCTCGGAATCGGGGTTCTGGCCCGAAAAGGTTCTGGAGGGCAGGCCGCAGTCCCCGCGATTCGAGGCGATTGCGCTGCCCTTGCTTCCATGCACGTAACTGGAATAGATCTGATGCCCACCGCTCATACAACGACCGTCCATGTGCATCCGCGAACCGTCTTCGAAAACGTACTCGACCGAATACGAATCGAAGTTCTGATCGACGTAATCGCCCCGGAAGTGGCGTCCGCCGACGGCTTGTGCTTTGATTGGCCAGGCGTTCTTCATCCAGCACAGGTGATCGATGATATGGATGTTAAAGTCGCTGAAACCTCCGCCGCTGGCCCACAAAAAGCTGTGGAACCGCTGGATCTGCCACAACAGTTCGCTGGGCGTGCCCGGCCAGCGTTCGGAGAACACCGACCCGATCGGTCCGTGCATTCGATAACCGCGCATGGAGACAATATCCCCGATCTCGCCGTCCTGGATCCGCTGGTGCAATTCCTGCATCGCACGACTGTGACGGGACATCAGGCCGACACCGACTTTCAGGTTCTTTTCCTTTGCCTGTTCGGCGGTCGCCAGCATTCGCCGCGACGTGGGGCCGTCGGCGGTCAGCGGTTTTTCCATGAAGATATGCAGCCCTTTCTTGACCGCGTCTTCAAAATGGGCCCAGCGGAAAGCGGGCGGCGTGGCGGAGATCACGATATCGCCCGGCTTCAAGCACTCGGTGGCTTTCCGGTACCCATCGAATTCGACGAATTGGCGGTCTTCAGGCACGTCGATTCGGTCTCCGAATTGATTCTTCAAGTTATTCAGGCTGGCCTGCAACCGGTGGCCGAAAACATCGTTCATCGCCACCAGTTTTATCGGCCCCTGTTTGGCATTCATCGCATTGGCCACCGCCCCGGTTCCGCGTCCTCCGCAACCGATCAGCGCCACTTGCAAGGTATTGTCTTCGCCGGCGTGGACATGAGGCAGTGAGAGCCCAGCCAACGTGGTCGCCGCTGCGATCCGGCCGGTATTGCCCAGGAATTGGCGGCGCGAAGAACCTTTCTTCGTCGATTCAGTCATCGTAGATCCCCTGAATTTTGGATAGTGTGAAAGCAATCGTGATCCAGCCATCCTGCCGGCGTACACCGCACAGCCAAAGCTGCCCAAGCCAGCTATGAAGGCGAACATGATTATGAGGGCTCCGCAGACGCTGGACAAGACGGCATGATGGCCCTGGCCCTCACGTCACCGGCAACGGACACATCGCCTGCGGTATAAGCAACGGCCAAGAAACAAAAAACCGTCCCGTCTTCGAAATTCGAGGACGGGACGGTGAGAAGCAGGGCAGAGTCGAACGTGCTAGGGTTGCTCGAAACCGGTCTGAAGCAACTCTTCTTCTTCCTGGATGATGATTCGCGGCGTGACCATCATCATCAGACTCTGCGTATCGCGGCCGATGCCGACGTTGCGGAACAACCGGTTGATGTAGGGCAGTTTGCTGAGCATCGGAACGCCCCGTTCGTTGCGTCCTTCGCTCAACCGTTTGATCCCACCCAACAGCACCGTGCCGCCGTCTGGAACACTGACGGTGGTCGAAACCGTTGTCATGTTGAACGTGGGCAACTGGACCGTGGTACCCGAAATGATATCGCGTTGGTTGTCGCGAACCGTACTGCCTTCATCAGAAGGATCAGCCACGTTGGTACCGGAATCCGAAGTTCGGGAACCGGTGAAGGTGAACGTATCGACATTGCCGATCGAGCTGAACATCGGCAGCAGTGTCAACCGCACAAAGCGGCGATCGGGCGAAACGACCGCTTGAACGCTAAGGGACGTTCCTTCGCTCAACACCACAACCACCGGTTGGTGGGCGGCGGCAAAATCGCCGACGACCGGGATCACACTGGTGACGAATGGCCGTTGCGAGGTATCGTTGACAAACCCCATCTGGCCGTTGAACAGCGTGACCTTCGGCGCCTGCAACACGTTCGTGCGATCATCGCCCTGCGAAGCTTGCAGCAGGAAGAAGACCTCGATATCGCTGAGGATGGCGAAACCGAAATCGGCAGCCGTCGCAGCGTCGAATCCACCGAACTGCGGCAGCGCCGCTCCGAAGCTGTTTTGGCGGAATTGGTAGTCGAAATCCACCGTCGGTGCGCCCGTCGGATCCAGACCGAACGACGTGCTGCGCATTCGGTCCCGGATGACTGGGTTTTGACCGGCGATCTGACCCGAGCTGTCTTCGATGTTGAAGTCGAAATCGATGCCGATTCGTTCGAAGAAACGGTCATTCAACGTGATGAATCGAACCTCGATGGTCACCTGCAAATCCTGCAGACGACGCAACTGGTCCAGCAGGTCGGCGATCTGTTCATGAACCTCCTGCGTCTGGCTGATGACCAGACTCAAGTTCGTCGGAAACCCTTCGATCGAGCCAGGACCGCCGATCGCTTCCCAGGTCTCCGGTTTGATCGTGGTGGTGATCAGATTGATCAGGGTGTCGAAATCGGCCATGGTTGCTCCACCCATACCTCCCGGGATCAAACCCGACGGCATCGAGGACCGCGAACTGGGGCTGGGCAACATGCCCGACGAACTCATTTGAGCCAGCACCGAGGCGTTGGACGGCGCCGCTGGTGCGACTTCGTTTTTGGCCAGAGTCAGCGCCACGGGTTCGTACGAGGCGCCATGGCGTACCATCCCCGTGGCGTTCATGGCCTCGCGCAGCGCACCGGGCAGACCGATGTTATAGCTGGGCATGAAGTTCGGGATGGGAATGACCAGATCGGCCACGTTGTAGACGCGGACGTAGGTGTTCGACTCGCGAGTCTGTTCGCTGGTGATCCTCAAAACCTCGTTCTGGATGACATAGCTCAGATGCAATGGTTCCAGGATCAGATTCAAGGCACTTCGTAGCGAGATCGGTTCCGTCAGATTGATGGTAATCGGTTCGTCCGTTGTCACGCCCTCGGCACTCAGCCCGTGAGCATCCAAATAGACGTTGACCCCGGCCATCCGGCCCAGGGTTTCCACCACTTCCGAAAGCGGTTGGTTTTGGAACTTGACATCTACCCGGGTTTTTAAGGACTCCTGAATCTCCTGCTCGGCAGGTGTCAACCGGTTGCGTTGTTCGCGGAGCCATTCGCCTCGAGTACGCGAGAGTTGTGTCCAAGTCTTCACATCGGCGAACAATAAGGGATTCCGATCATCGAACGGCACCGAAGACTGTTCGACGCTGGTCATCGCGTCGTACATACCGGCTTCCTTCATCGCGCGGATCGATTCCTGCTCGCGCACCCGACCTGCGAATCGGCTGGTCATCTGCATGGCGCGGACGACTTCGGAGTAAGGGTCCAGTTCCCGAGCCTGTTTGGCCAACACTTCGGCTTCCGCATGCCGTTGCTCGTCCATCAGATCGTTGAACTTTTCGACCAGCTCGGCCAGTTTGTTCTGCCGATCCAGTTTCTCCTGCCGATCACGTTCGACTCGTTCCAGCACATTCTGGTTCCGCTCGCGGAGTTCGATGTCGCCCAGATGCTGCTGGATGTATTGTTCGGATTCCTGGATGCCTCGGTCGACCAGTGCCAGGATCTGGCGTCGCGTGGCCGGATCCAACGATTCCTGATCGATGCGTGCCCGCAGGTTGCGCAATCGGGTCAGCGAACCGCGAGGATCGGTGGTCCTCATCCGTTCGCTGGCGCTCAGCTCCTGAAAGACCTCGCGGCTGAGTTGCTGGCGAAGCAACTGCTGCTGGGAATCGATCTGTTCCAACGGGTTTTCCGAGGGGACAGGATCTCGCGGCGTGGCCACGCGAAGCAAGGTCAACTTGTCTCGCAAGGCTTGTCGCGTCGAGGAATCCAGTTCGGCTTCGTATTGCCAGGCCTGCGAAAAGAACTCGAGCGCTTCGGCCTGCCGCTGCTGTTCCAAAGCGGTCAGCCCCTTTTGGTACAGTTCGATGGCTGAGTCGCGGTTACCGGCGATCGGCCCCGGAGCCCCATCGCCTGTTATGGGCGGCGTCAAGGCCTGGGCGGTCGTCGTGCGCGACTGGTCTTCGTTCGGGCGATAAACGCCCGCAGTCACGGGATAAGGCTGGCCGGCGGTATCCGCCGCATGATAAGCCTGATTCACGGCGGAAGGCGTCGGAGAAGGAACCATGCCCCGGCGTGTCATGGCGCTTTGGATCTCCATCAGCAGAAGCTCGGGCCGCGGATCGTTCGCGTGATACATCTGGTCCGGGACATCGATGGCTCGCGCCTGTTCGGCCAACGTCAGAGCATTTTGCAGATCGCCGCGATCCATCGAAGCACGCGACATCGCCATCAGACGCAAGGCTTCTTGTTTGCGAACATCTGCTGGCAAGTTGGGAAGTCGCCGCAGCGCTTCGGGACTCGGACTGTCGGAGATATAACCGTATCGACCCGGCGGAGATGACACATCGTGCCCCGGTCCCGACACGGTCGACAAAGGATCGCGAGGTGCATCCAGTTTGTTCGGGTCGGTGACGACGGCAGATTGGAAGGCACTGTTCCGCTGGTTCGTTTCGCTGGGCACAGGCAACAGAGGGCTGGCTTGCATCGCCTCGCGAAAATCATCGGGCCGCACTTCCGGGGTCGCAGTGGCCGAGCCTCCGCGAGCGGCCAGCAGTTCCTCGCTGACCCCGGCCTTTCGCAACTCGGCCGCCAGGGTGTCGGGAGAAAGCTCGCCCGGTTCGAAACGGGCTCCCGTCCCGATGGCCCGCTGACGCCAGGCGACGGCACCGGCCAGATCGCCCTGCCGCAAGGCCACACGAGCTCGCTCCAAGTAACTGCGAGCCATGCTTTGGGCATCACCTGCCAGCGTCGGCAGCGGAGCACTCCTTGCTCCGGACCCTGACGCGGGGTTGGCCGCTTGCAGCTCGCGAAGCGACTGGCGAGCCTTCGCGGGGGAATCGAGGAAACGTTCATGCAAGGGGTCATGCCGGACGTTCAGACGTTCGGCACGCTCGATGTACGTCTCCGCCAACGCAAAGTCATTTTGGCTCATCGCCTGACGCGCCATGCGCAACAGACGTTGGGCCTCGTCGCCGTCGGCCTGAGCCGAGGCAGGCGATGCTTGCGAGATAGCGAAAACGCTGGCGAGAAAGTCCGCCGATGCCAGCGAAGTCGCCGGAATCCCCTGACGGACTGGGACTGTCAGCCATGCGGCTAAACAGCCAACGAGTAGGAAGGCGGTCGATCTCAACTTGCTTCTCCTTCTGCGAGATGCGTACTGACCATCCGTCCAATCCATCGCCGGGACGGGTTGGTGGTACATGACGGCAAGCCCATCCAAAAAAATGATGCCGTATTGCCGGGATGACGAACTCACCCGAACCAGGCCCGTTTCAACGGCAGAATCAATCGAGGCGAACATGCCGCCACGAGCGACGCGTGCCACTGGCCGAACCTGGAGGTTTTCGACAAGAGCGAGTTAAATACTGATCGATAGGAAACCGGTCAAGTGCATTTTTCCGAATCGACGAAAATTTCACGGACAAAAAGACGCAATTCGGCTCTTTTCGAAGAATGCCTCCGGATGCAGTGCTGGCAGGTGCGGTACAGGTGCTAGCTGAAAAGGGCCGGAAGACGCCACGCAGGAAATTTGTCTAGGTGATCCCAGCCGATCGTGCTATCATTGCCCACTCGCGGAATCACCGGCAACGACTGCGTTGTCGACACGCAGGACCCGCGTTTGAATTGGTAAGGACGCTGATAGAGAAAGATCCGGCAGGAAGCAGAGATGAAGAATTTCCGACGTGCCGTCAGCATGGCATTGCAATACCGATGGAATGTGACGGCGGTGGTGATCAGCGCCGTCGCCGTCGCCGTCTTCTGGGGTGGGAACATCGGCGCACTGTACCCGATCGTCGAGGTGGCCTTTCAAGGACGCACGCTGCAACAGTGGGTAGATGACGAGATCGACAAGGCCACCGAGAAGACGCGTGAGCTGTCCGAAGAGATCGCCCGGTTGGAAACGTTAGCAGCCGATGCCGACAGAAAGGAAGCCGGCCGGTTGCAAGACCAACTGGGGATGCTGCGCAATCGATGGGAGGCCGAGCAAACCGCTTTGGGATGGGCGAACTGGCTCAAGCCAAAAATCACCCGGTGGTTTCCCAACGACGCTTTTCAGACGGTCGTGATGATCGTCGTGGTGCTGATGATCGCCACGGCGGCAAAGAATGCGTTCATCTTCTCCAATCTGATCCTGTTGGAGCGGTTGGTACAGTTGGTCGCTTTCGATATTCGCAAAGAACTGTATCACCATACCCTGCGGATGGACTTGAGCGAATTCGGCGAACAGCGAGTCGGGCCGCTGATGAGCCGCTTCAATATGGATCTGCAGTGCCTATCGACAGGGCTGCGGTGCTTGTTCGGCAAAGCGATGCTCGAACCGTTCAAAGCCATCGCCTGCCTGGCTGGCGCTGCATTTATCTCGTGGCGACTGCTGCTGTTTACGCTGCTGCTGACACCGTTGACTGCTCTGTTGATCCGTACCCTGGCGCGTTCTATCAAGCGTGCGAATCGGCGAGCGATGGAAGAGAACGCTCAATTGATGAACGTGTTATCCGAGGCTTTTCACGGAATGCAGACGGTCAAAGCCTTTACGATGGAAAAACATGAACGTCTGCGCTTCCACGTCGTTTCAAAGAAGTGCCTGCGAAAGGCGACGCGTATCGCTTTTTACAACGCGCTGACAAAACCATCCACCGAGTTGCTGGGACTGGCGATGATCTTCACGGCGTTGATCGCCGGCGCTCATCTGGTCCTGAATCAAGAAACCCATCTGTTGGGGATCCGCTTGACCGATCGGCCCATCAGCGTCGCCGCCCTTTTGCTCTTCTTCGGCCTGCTGGTTGGTGCCAGTGACCCGGCGCGCCGACTTTCAGATCTGCTGAACGGTTTGCAGGCGGGTGTGGCTGCCGCCGATCGGCTGTTCCCGCTGTTGAATCGCCAGCCGAAAATCGCGGATCCCCAAGATCCCAAGCCGATCCCCCATTCGTTCATGCGTCTGAGTTTCGAGCGTGTCCATTTCCACTACACGCCGGAACAGCCCGTACTGCAAGACCTGGATTTCCAGGTGCGAGCCGGCGAGACAATGTGTATCGTGGGACCCAACGGCTGTGGAAAATCCACGCTCGTCGGGCTCCTGCCGCGATTCCACGATCCGGTGGGCGGTCGGATCCGCGTCGACGAAATCGATCTGCAGCAGTTCCGCTTACGCGATCTTCGAAAGTTTGTCGGCATGGTCAGCCAAACGGCCGTGCTGTTCGATGATACGGTGTACAACAACATCCGGTACGGCGCTTGGCAAGCCACGCCCGAACAAGTGTACCAGGCCGCCGAACGAGCTCATGCGCATCGCTTCATCTTGGAATCGCTGGAACACGGTTACGAGACCAATGTAGGTTCCGGCGGAAGCAAGCTTTCCGGTGGCCAACGGCAACGCATCGCCCTGGCACGCGTGATCCTCCGCGATCCCCAAGTGCTGATCCTGGACGAAGCAACCAGCCAGATCGATCTGGAGAGCGAACAACTAATCCACCGCGCCTTGGAGCAGTTCATTCAGAACCGAACAGCGATCATCATCACCCATCGATTGTCGACGCTGGAATTGGCCGATCGCATCCTTGTGATGGAAGCCGGACGAGTCGCCGATCTGGGCACCCACCAGGAACTGATCGCCCGCTGTGACCTGTACCGGCGCCTGCACGACATCCAGTTGCGTCAAACCGCTTAACCGTAGCCGAATCTTCCCGTAGCCGAATTTGCCAAAATTCGGAACCGGCAGTATTCGCCAAAATCCGGAGTTCCGCGTAGCCGAATTTGCCAAAATTCGGAACCGGCAGTATTCGCCAAAATTCGGAAAGCCTGCAAAACGTTTACCTCGCAAGTGCCAAGTTACCACGGGGATCGCGCGTCGTTTTCTGCCGATTTCAGCAGCAGCTCCAGTTCGATCGCATCCGATCCGATGCGGCAGCCCGAGAGCGGATCGTCTGTCAGCATGGCAAGGAAGGCTTCGTCTGCCGCGCGTTCTTGAACGCTCCTATTCGGTTCCACTTCGGGAAAAGGCATCGGGTCGGTTGTTGTCGCCGCGCGGCGCGACTGCTGCGGTGGCCCAGTGAGATTGTCCCTTGGCCGTTCGATCGTTTGCTGAATACTTCTCGCCATCGGTGGCTCCCAAATCGCACGCACGACACGGTTCGCCAGATCGGCTTCGCCTTCCGGCTCGCCAGAACTCGACCGATTGATTTTGTTGATGACAATCAGCACATCACTGGGTGTTATCTTTCCATCGCCGGAAGGATCCAGGAAAAAGGGCGCACCGGGATTTTCTGCCGTTCGAGGCGCCAGTGCACGAGCATCACAACAATTGATCGCATTGATCAGAACCAACACGTCCTGGGCGGTTACGAAGCCATTTCCATCCACATCGAAGGGATTGTTGGGATTCTGCCAGCCATCGGCTGCCTGCCCCAGATATTGTATCGTGCGCCCGAACTCGTCGCCGATCAACGGCAAAACGGCCTCGTGGGGGCCCTGGGCGGGTGGTGAATAGCTGACGATGAACGATCGGCTCGAACCCGGCTCGATCGTCCAGAACTCGGCTTGCCCTGCGCCGTCTACGGGCCGGATCGCGTACGGTGGATCGAGTACTGCAGGGTCGACAATCAACACTTGCGGCCCATCGTTGGTCAGCATCCGTTCGATTTGCCGAGTCGAGAATAGAGGTACCACTCCGAAATCGATGGGCGCAAAATCGGCCACCACCCAGGCGTTCGTGGTCATCCACTGACTGGCAACTTCATGATGGTTCCAAGCCCGCGCCGAAAAGACGTGCTGACCCAGCGTCCAGTTCTCGGTGTTTCCCGTCCAGCTCCAGCCGTCGTTGCCTTGATTGTCGGTCCCTAGCAGGAAGCCATCCCGATAAAAATCAACCCGGACCACGCTGGCCTGCGAGGCACTTTCGATGTCGGCGATCAACGTGATTTCTCCGGGACGGAGGACGGTATCAGGAGAGGCGGAAAGACGGGTGATGATCGGCGGCGGATCGATCACCATCACTTCCGTGCTGACCGCCTCGCTCCAGGCCCCCTGATTGTCCCGAGCGCGGGCAAACACGGTATGCGGGCCAACCGGCCAACCGTCTGTCGTGCCCGACCAGTTCCACCCGCCACTCGCGTGCTGGTCCACGCCCAGTAGTTGGTCGCCGGGATCCCAGCGGCCATCCCCGTTGATGTCGCGGTAGAAGCGGACCTCGACCACGTGTCCATTGGGATCGCTGACACCTTGGGCCGTCAGACTCAAGGCTTCCGATTGGGCAACCGACGCAGGACTGGCCGTCAATCCGGTGACGATGGGCGCGGCATTATCGGCCAGTGTAAAATCGATTTTCACATTCTGCTGGCCGATCGTCACGCTGTTCTTGACCAGCGTGACATCCAACGGTCCGCCTGACGCGGTTACCGTGTACGTGCCCGCCGGCAACGGCAGCGAATATCCACCAGACGCCCAGGTCTTGGCCGTGATGCGTTGCCCATCCGCATGGCTGACCGCAGCAATCGTGACGCCTCCCAAGCCTTCGCCCGGCGTGTAGAAGCGGTCGGCTTTCACTCGCCCGTCATCGTAAACGACGCCTGTCAGGAAAACCGACGTGCCTGAGACCGCGAAATTCTCGGTGATCATCAGGGCATTGTATGTCGTCGAGCCGCTAGTGAAGCGGCCCTGAACCACCCCCAGACCGACCTCGCGATACGAATCGTGCATCTGATTCACCCGATGCCCCGGACGGGAATACAGATCCGCATGTCGATCATTCAGGTATTCGATGTAGTTGATGGTCGAAGCCGGTGCGGTGGTCCCCTTCCAGGAAATGTTTTCCGCCCAACCCCAGGCACCGACAAACTGGTAGCCCGCCGCCTGTATCCGGGCGCCGGCATTGCTGCCCCCCTGGCCTGTATGACTGAAGTTGTTCGTGTCGATCATCCACTGGCTGTGCCCTCGTGCTGCCGTGTTCAACAGTGGGGAAAAAGCAAGCGGTTGTTTTGGCGTCGTCGAAATGGTACCAGAAGGCAAACCCGCGTTCAGGCCTATGTTGTACCGAGCCGCTTCGGCGGACGGATCGGCTCGACCACGGTTGATCAATTCCAAAAGGTACTGCTCGTTAGCGGACGGCGCGATGCCAGCACTCGACGCGGTGACCGACAATAATCGACGATCTTCCAACAGTTCCAAACTCAATCGGCATCGACGAAATCGAGACGGGCGTCGATTCGAACGCCCAGAAGAGAGCGATCGGGCAAGGCGATCCCGAAAAAGGGCGAGGTTGAACATCTTACCGACTTCGCTACGGTGACGGATCGATCTGAAAAGAACGCTGCTGCCAATCGCCGCAAAAAGCCGCTGGTCAGCTAGGCGCCATGATCGTCTCAAGGATATCCAAATGCGGACAAATGTCAAGCTCGGCAAGCTTGAAGAGTTCGGGCTTGATTCACCGTCGCAAACCGATGAACGAAACGTCCATGGTGATCAGATGCGGCGAGTGGCCGCCACGTGGCAACAGAAAGGAGGGACAGGACACAGGCATCCTGCCTGTGCGACATGGGGTCCCTTTGGTCTGACGGCGTCCCGCCGTTGGTTGCCAGAGAAAATAAATTGGAATGTCTTGGAGGAATAGGGCATGTTTCGCGCCGTCCGCATGGTGGCCGAATCGATCAACAAACTGCCTGCAATCGCCGCTCTAATCGGGTCATAGCGGTCAGCAACTGATTCCATTCGGCAAACAGCTCGCCCGTCTCGTGAACCCGAGCATCCTCGCGTCCGAATCCCATCTCGCTGGTTCGAATCGTCCGATCCAGCACATAGCAGCCTCGCTGCTTGATCCGATTGCTTTTCTCGCTGGCCGGCAGCGGATCCTCTGGACAGACGGGCAGGACTTGCTCCATGCACAGATGCATGGCCCACAAAGCGGCTCCCCGATCGTCGTCGGCGTCGGTCACCAATTGCATGGTGCCGGATTCTACA
The DNA here is from genome assembly GCA_007695205.1 of Planctomycetaceae bacterium. Taxonomy (GTDB): domain Bacteria; phylum Planctomycetota; class Planctomycetia; order Pirellulales; family Pirellulaceae; genus SKKK01. The sequence goes on along the minus strand of REEF01000433.1, from coordinate 1,845 downwards.
TAATACTTTGCCATCGTTTTCTTCCTTTCGTAAATCGTGCATTCTCGTTGCTCGTCGGCGTCTCCGCCCGCCATCTATCATCGCCGCCTGTTGGACACGGAAGGTCCTGCCTGCGCGACTTTTATATAAATTTTTGTCGAACAGTTTCAGGTGCCAGTAAGACAGAGAACGATCAGCCCACCGCGATAGCATTCTTGGCTCTCGGCTGGCGAAGGCAAGCCATTTGGTGCCATGGCACGCCAGAATTCGTCGGCGAGCAACGAAACGGACCTGCCACCAAAGCTAGCCTTGCACTGCTAGCCTCTGTCAGAAAACGGGGCTGACCCTCTCCGGGCACACCGTATTTCCCGCGTTTTCAGCGTGCCCTCCCAAGGGTCAGACCCTTTTTCTGACAGATTCGCGATCTATTTGCCGAACTTGACCAGTCCAAAGATCAGCCATGCCAGCATGACGATGGCGGTCAAAACCAGCACGGCCACGGGGCCGAATTGAGCGATCAAGGGCAGCGAAGCGGCCGTGAACAGTCCGCCGCCGACAATCGGTTCGAACAGCAGTTGTTTGTATCCAAAACTGTGCATGGCGCCGGTCCGGTTCCCCGGGTCGCTCATACGGATCAACAGCAATCCGATAACCGTCATGCCCATGCACTGACCGAAATTCGCCAGTCCGTACGGCACCCAATGCTCTTTGAACAATCGCGGAGCCAGTACGAAAAATGCCAGCACATTCCAAGCGATTCCGGCCAGGGCCAGCACCAAGAACGGCCCGACATACTTCCCCAACGTTGCCAGGGAGATGGTGGCCAGCGCCGATACGATCAGCAGGTCCAACGACGCCCCCGACACGCGATTGATCAATTTGCGATCGATCCGCTTGGCACGTCCCGTGCGTTCCAGCACGATCTGAAGAATCACTCCGCCGATCATCGCCAACGGAAACAGGGGAATATGACGCAGCAGTTCGGGGCCGCCCATCGGCACCCAAGTCAATCGTTCGACGAACATCATGCCGTTGTGCAACAACCAACCCAACCCGATCGCGACGGCGATGTATCCGAGATGCACGGACAACGGATCGATCATCTGCGCATCGGCTCGCTCCTGCGCCTCGATGGATTCTCGTTCTTCGTGTTCGGCCAACTGCTCCTGCTCATCAAGGCTGGTCGTGCCGGGCGGCTGCAGATGGCCGCGACGCACCGCCCAATTCACCAGTAGGGTTCCGATTAAAACACCGGCAACGACCCCGATGGTGGCCAAGCCGAGAGCCAAGTCGGCACCGCTCTCGAAGCCAAGTTCCCGGAACGTTTCGGCCAAGCCCGCGGCCGTCCCATGACCGCCCTCGAAACTGATTTCGATCAATGCCCCGGCCAACGGGTTCATGTTCCAAACGGGCTCGAGCACCAGCAGCACCAGGAGCAGCCCGATGACGTATTGGCCCCAGGCGATGATCTGCCCGTGGACCACCATCGGACCCGCATCGCGCCAGATTTCTCTTGGCGGAGCGATGCTCTTGCCCAGAAACAGCGAAGCGAACACCACGCTGATCAACAGCCCCGGCATCTGGCTCCACACATCCAACGTCGGCTGCGGGAAGAAACCGTTGGCCAGTATCCCCTCCTGACCAGCGACCATGCGGGCGATGCGGCCGATGACCTCCGGCCCCAGCAGCAAGGCGATCGCCCCGGCGATGATCGAACTGGGTAGGTACAGCGTCTGAAAGATGCGTACCCGCAGCCGGACCAACTTTCCAGCCAACAGCAGCGCGCTGATGATCAATACGGCCCAAAACGCTTCGTTTAACGAGTTCATGTCGGTCACTACCTCCCTGCCGAACGATTGTACGGGG
>REEF01000443.1 GCA_007695205.1 Planctomycetaceae bacterium | reverse complement strand
CAGGCAGCCTGAGAGCTCTCGCCCGGCGAGCGGGGAGGATCGTTCTCAGCGGAACAGAAATCGGCACTCCAAAAGATTCAAAATCTGGCGAAAATCGAACAAACTGAACACGCCAGGTCTGACCCTCTCCGGGCACACCGTATTTCCCGAGTTTTCAGCGTGCCCTCCAAAGGGTCAGACCCCTTTTCAGAAAAAGCTTAGTAATTGTGCATATGTATATATAGGAGTTTCGACTGCAGGAGGGTCCCGGGTATCCTTGGCGGTGAGCGAACCATGAAGCTGACAATTCTAGGGGAACGGTTCGGTGTGGCTCGGTTCACTCGCGAGCGTCAGACGATCGAGGCGATGTTGCGAATCTACTGTCGAGGCGAACATGGCAATGCGGGCAAATTGTGTCCGCGATGCCAGCAACTGCACGCCTATGCCGTGGGGCGGATCGAACGATGTCCCTATGGAAGTGACAAGCCGGCATGCGTCGATTGCCCGATTCACTGTTACCGAGCGGATCGGCGACAGGAGATTCGAGCCGTGATGCGTTATGCGGGACCGCGAATGCTGTGGCGACACCCCTGGTTGGCTCTCCGTCACATGTTGGCCAGTCGCCGGCCGGTTCCGTCTCCGCCGCACGGAAGAAGGCGCCCCGCCACCACGAATACGAAGTAGAACGGAACTAGGCGACCGGGATCTGCGTCGCTTCGACCGCGGCGGGAATCGGGGCCTGGCTGGGATCCTCTTCGATGATATCGGGCAGGATCTGGTCGATGACGTCTTGAGCCGAGTAGGTCATCTGATCGGGCGCCAGGAATCGGGTCACGGCCAGGACGTCTGCTCCCGAGGTGACCAGCGGTTTCTCGACCGATCCATCCGCCACGACTTGGCCCAACCTTAGATTGCCCAGCAGCGCATTGCACAAGCATTTGCGGCCCGTGGTTTCCTCAATGGCCCCCCCCTTGCTGACGAAATCCTCGACCGGCTCGGCCGAACATCGCCAGCCCAAGGTTCCCGATTCAGTTCGATACGCCTGGCGCAGATAACCCAGATCGCAGATGCGCCGACGCTGCTCGTAGCGAACCTGTTCGGAAAGGGTGCCTTCCAGCTCGACCACTTTGAACGGGAATCCGGTCGGCGAGGCCACCGGGTCGGTGATGACCCGCAGATCGCCGGCTAGGCTGGATTTGAGCACCTGGTCCTTGATTTCGGCGTCCAAGTCCGATTCTTCGCAGAAGGCGAACGCCGTCCCCACCTGGACGCCCGCTGCGCCTGCCAAGACGGCTCGCGCCAGGGCGCTGGTCGAAGCGAACCCGCCGGCCAGCCAGAACGGCAGTCCGATCTTGCGGATCGATTCCAAATCCGGATCATCACGCGGCCCATAAATGGGTTCGCCGGCCTCGTTCAACCGCGTTCCGCCGCGTGGGGGCGCGTTATGCCCGCCGGCTCGTGACAACTCGACCACAAACCCATCCACTCGACCTTCGCTACGTCTCGCCAACATGATCGCCAGCGTCGCCGAGCTGACGATCGCTACAAACCGTGGACGCGCTAGTAACGGTGCCGTGCCGCCCATAAAGGCTGCGGGGTCGAACGTGGTTCCGAATTCTTCCTCGGGCAAGGCGCCGGCGACATTCAGCTTCAGCGTCGCCGATTCACCTCGAGCCAATCGGTCCATCACACCGGGGATGGATTTGGGAATCCCCGCGCCCATCAGCACCCAGTCGACCCCCGCCAACATGGCGCCGTAGATCGAGGGCACGGTGGGAAGCTGGATCTTTTCCAGGTAATTGATGCCGATCGGTCCATCATGGCCTTCTTTCGCCAAGAAGATCTCCACGAAATTCGCGGCCACCAACAGTTCTTCTCCCCAGCGGCTGGGCTTGGCACAGGGCATCGGCTTGGGCAGATACGCTTTACCCTCCGCCTTGCCGCCCGGCACGTAATAGCGAGCGACGATCCGCTCGGCCGTCTCGCGCAGCGGGAAGAAATCCAGAGCACGACGAACGTGCCCGCCCAGGTCGCCTGCTTGCAGACGCCGCACCATCACCGCATCCAACCCGGTTCCGGAAACGACACCCAGTTGTCCGGCTTGGGCCACCGCACGAGCCAGTCGCCAACCGGAAACTCCGACTCCCATTCCACCTTGAATGATCGCAGGCAGTTCGTGATTCACAAGATTTCCCCCAAGATCAGGACCGGCAGAATAAGTAACTGTCTTATATAATTTGGCCGGTTGCTCAAGCTCCAATGGCTCCGCCAACGTTCGCGACCAAGGTCAAAAAGGTCAAAGATGCCGGAGCCCACGCAACGTCATCATACCGTTTCGCCACTGCAAAGATAGGGTCATTCGATGAAGAAATCTGGTTTTCCTAGACTGCGGTGCTTGCAGCCCCGTCCGTTCCGCTGATGCTCGCAATCCCCCAAGGCTGGCTATCCTGCAGGTCGAGAACATTCGAGCATGTTTACCAGGCTTTCGCAGTCCCCGCAAACGGATCGGCCGCATGGGGTCAAAGCGCCCAACCCGAACGATACTCGCGGACCAGGAAGCGGTTGGCCTCCTGGACATTGGTGATCTTCATTGCATGGCTGTCGAAAACGACGCGTTTGCCAGCCCGCAGCGCGACGGTTCCCAGGTTCACCGCGTCGGTGATCGCCCCGGCGTTCAGAAAACTGCCGAGGGACGGTTCGCCGCCCTGGACGGCCTGGATCCAGGAACTGCCGCGTCGGCCCGAACCGGCGCGGCCCGCATCCGCCGCGCTGACGTCCAGTGGCACGGCCGGTTGTCCACTGCTGGTGAACCGCAACGGATTTTCGCCGCGGAAGCCAGCCAGAATCGCTCCGTCATCGCCGACGAACAAGATGCCTTCGCGAGCCACTTCGACGTTATGGGCTTCGAGCGAATCTGGCAGTCTGGGCTTCATCCCGCCGTCGTACCAGAACAGATCCACGCCAGCCCGATCGCCCTCGGCCTCGAACCTCAGCCGGATCGTGCACGCGGCTGGATACGCCGCATCGTTCCGGACCGGCCGGCTGACGTAATCGACAATCGCGCACGTGTGCGTCCCCCAGGCTTCGGCGCTGACCGGAACCCCCAGTTCCAATTCGGTAAAAATGGGCCACAGGCTGTAGATCCCCATGTCGGCCATCGATCCGCCGCCGAAATCGTACCAGCCGCGAAACACGGTGTGCGTGTAGTGCGGATGATAAGGCCGGTCGACCGCTGGGCCCAACCAGAGATCCCAATCGAATCCTTGGGGAACCGGCGGCCGGTCCTCGGGGATCTGCGCGTACTGAGGCCACACCGGCCGGTTGGTCCAGTTATGGATCTCGCGCAGGGTACCGATCGAACCTTGACGTACGTGCCGGGCGATTGTTGCGTTACCGGCCCCCGCACCGTAGGCCAGCAGATGCGTGGCGACCTGTGATTCCCGAGCCACCTGCAGCACTCGACGCCCCTCGGCCAACCGGTTGGCGATCGGCTTGTGCATCAGCACGTGCTTGCCCTGCTTCATGGCCGCGATCGCCACGGCTGCATGCAAGTGATCGGGCGTCATGACTTTGACGGCGTCCAGGTCTTTCTCGGTGTCCAGCAACTCGCGGAAATCCGCATACGCGGTACACGCCTTGAATTTTTCCGAGCCTCGCTGTTTCGCATAGTACGTATCGACCACGTACCGTCCCACCTCGCGGCCGCCGGGACAACCACTCGCCCCCTCCCGCCACGAAGGATCTCCCAGATACGTACGGATCCGGTTTCTGACACTGTGCTTGCTCCATGCCACATAGTCGTTGCTGTCGGTATTCGGATCGCAAACCGCCACGATCTGGATCTCGGGCTCGGTCAGCAACCCGCCCAATTCGTGAAAGCCCTGCGTGCCCATGCCGATGTGCGCCAAGCGGATCTTGCTGCTGGGGGGAACGTGGCCCGCACCGCCCAAGACATGCCGCGGGACGATCGTGAAAACGCCCGAGGCCACTGCAGATCCTACAAAGGTACGGCGGTCGATACTGGATGACATACGTGCACTCCTTGGAAAAAAGACCAAATCTTTGCACCCAGCCGCTAGCTTCTCACCGGTTGGGTGGAAGGGGCCGCGTGCTTCTCGTGGCTGCTGCAGACCGCTTGCCGTCGCGCTCGCCAACCATCACAATAACCACATGCCAACCCAACCGCTACGTATCACCGTGCCCGCGTTCCGGGACATGAAACAATCCGGAACGAAAATCAGCGTCTTGACGGCGTATGACTACCCGACCGCGCGGTTGCTGGACCAGGCCGGGATCGAAGCCGTGCTGGTCGGTGACAGCATGTCGATGGTCATCCAGGGCCACCACACCACGCTGCCCGTTACGCTGGACGAGATGATTTATCATGCCGAAATGGTTGGCCGAGCAGTCCAGCAGGCGTTGGTGATCGTCGACATGCCCTTTCCGACCACGCATCTGGGCTGTCATCAGGCGATCGCCGCCGCGGGTCGCATCCTGAAAGAAACGGGCTGCCAGGCGGTCAAGTTGGAAGGCGGTGCGGCCCAAGCCGAGGTGATCGCCGCGCTCTCCGCTGCCGGCATCCCCGTGATGGCCCATGTCGGCCTGCGGCCTCAGCATGTTCATCAGATGGGTGGATATCACGTCCAACGGGACCAGCAGCAATTGCTGGCCGATGCGCGGGCGGCGGAACAAGCCGGGGCGTTCTCGATCGTGTTGGAGTGCATCCCGGCAACGATCGCGGCGGAGATCACCCGCACGCTGACGATCCCCACGATCGGAATCGGTGCGGGCTCCGATTGCGACGGTCAGGTGTTGGTGCTGCACGATCTGTTGGGCCTGACCAGTGGATACGTGCCCCGATTCGTCAGACCTTATGCAGACCTCAAAAACCTGATCCACTCGGCGGTCACCCAGTTTCGCGATGATGTGCGCCAAGGAACCTTTCCCGGCGCAGACGAGACCTTTCGCTGAACGATCGCCCTTTGGATCCTTCCCTTTGCTACCCACGAAAGGCGTCCCCATGCCCAATCGTTTAGCTAACGAAACCAGCCCTTATCTACTGCAGCACCAAAACAACCCGGTGGACTGGTATCCCTGGTGCGACGAAGCGCTGCAGCGAGCCCAGTCCGAGGATAAACCCGTTTTTCTGTCGATCGGCTACTCGGCCTGTCACTGGTGCCATGTCATGGCGCACGAGAGCTTTGAAGATGCCGAGATTGCCGCGCTGCTGAACGAACATTTCATCTGCATCAAGGTGGATCGGGAAGAACGCCCGGATCTGGATCATATTTACATGGAAGCGGTCCAGCGGATGACGCAGCATGGCGGCTGGCCGATGTCCGTGTTTTTGACGCCTGATCTACGCCCGTTTTATGGCGGCACGTACTGGCCGCCCGAACCACGGATGGGGATGCCCGGCTTTGCTCAGGTGGTCGTGGCCGTGGGCGAGGCGTGGCGCGAACGTCGCCAGCAGGCTGAAGAGATGGCGGAGCGATTGACCGAATCATTAAGCGAGCCCGAGGTCGATCAGACCAGTGGTCGGCGACCGACCATCGAGCTGCTGGAGACCGCCGCCGCGGGACTGCAGCGATCCTTCGATTACCAAAACGGCGGCTTCGGCGGACGGCCCAAGTTCCCGCATCCGATGTGCCTGCAGTTTTTGCTGCGGCTGGGGCACCGCTTGCAGCGCGACGATCTGCTGCAGATCGCTCGAACCGGCCTGGATCGAATGGCCCAGGGCGGAATTTACGACCATTTGGCCGGCGGTTTCGCCCGATATAGCGTCGATGAACGATGGTTGGTCCCCCATTTCGAAAAGATGTTGTACGACAACGCCCTGCTGATGGGCGCGTACTTGGATGGGTTCCTGGCAACGGGCCATCCGCAAGATGCCGTCGTGGTTCGCGAGACGGCCGATTACGTCTTGAACTACATGACCGATGCCACCGGCGGGTTCCACAGCGCCGAGGACGCCGACAGCGAAGGCGAGGAAGGAAAATTCTATCTTTGGACACCGGACGAGGTGCTCGAGGTGCTCGGAGCGGAAATCGGCGAACGGTTCTGCTACGTTTATGACGTCAGCGGTCCGGGCAACTTCGAAGGGCGAAATATCCTGAACCTGCCGAAGACCTTCGAGCAGTGCGCGACCATCAAGGGCTGGGACCTGGATTCCCTGCGTCAGGAGATGGCCGAAGCCCGCCGCAAACTGCTGGAAGTTCGCGATCGACGCATCCGGCCGGGCAAGGACGATAAGATCCTGGTCAACTGGAATGCGCTGATGATCGATTCGCTGGCGCGCGCCGCTGTGGTACTGGACCAGACGCGTTACCACCAGGCTGCGGCAAAGGCCGCCCGGTTTCTGTTGGCCGAACTGCGCCGCCCCGATGGTCGCATGCTGCATTGCTGGCGAGCGGGTCGAGCCCGATTCGATGCCTACTTGGACGACTATACTTTTTTGATCAACGCACTGGTCAGCCTGTACGAGAGCGACTTCGACGAATCATGGATCGAAGCGGCCGTGCCATTGGCCGATGTCGTGCTGCGGCACTTTACCGATTCGGCGGGCGGGTTCTTCTTCACCGCCGATGACCACGAACGGCTGATCGTGCGGAACAAGGAGTTATTGGAGAGCAGCGTGCCCAGTGGGAATTCGATGGCCGCCACCGCCCTGACACGATTGGGCCGCCTGTGTGGCCATGCCGAATATCTGGCGGCTGCCGAGTCGGTGGTGCGGATGTCGGCCGACATGATGCTGCGAGCCCCCACCGCCATGGGCCAAATGCTGGTCGCCGCCGATATGCTGGTCGGCCCGATGCGGGAAATCATCATCGTGGGCGATCCGGACCGACCGGAAACCGCCCAGGCACTGGCCCAACTGCGGCACCGATACCTGCCCAACCAGGTAACCGCATGCCGAGCCCCCGATCGCCTCGACGCGCCGGGCGCTCTGCAACCAGCCTTTCGCGGCAAGAAGCTGTTGGCATCGGAACCGACAATCTACCTCTGCGAAAACTTCGCCTGTCAAGCTCCGGTCAGTGGCCCCGACGCTGTGTCCAACCTATTGAACAAAGCAACCCCCCGATAAGAACACGTAGGCCCTTCCTGCAACAACATCGACAGTTCGTGTCGATGTTTGGTTTTGCTTGCAAGTGAAGGCCTGCGGGATGCTCCGTTCAGCGTTGGAGATGTTCGATCCTTTGCTCCAACGTTCGGACTCGATCCTTGCTGTTGGTCTGCTGGGCGTAGGCCAGTTCGTTTTCGAGGCTCTGGATCAGATCGTCATGCGCGCCATCGGATTCGAAGCGCGATTGGGCGCGGCGCAACCAGTCCAGTCCGGCCGACTGGTCGCCGACCAGCAGATGGGCCAAGCCAAAGTCGGCTTCGGCTCGAGCTCGACCCGGCCAATCGGTCGAGTCGGTTTCGGTCAAGGCGCGGGACAGCAGATGGTAGCCCTGTTTGGTGCTGCCCGACGCCAAACGCAAGGATCCCAGCGTCGCCAACGCGTCGGCCTGGATCGGGCGGTCGGTGCTGTCGCTGATCGCTACCAGCAGCGTCGTGGCTGCGGCCGGTTGCTCCAGAGCCATCAGGGCTTTGGCCTGAGCCAATTCCAGACGCTGCTGGTCCAACGGATCGACGGTGAACCCAGCGGCTCGCCGCCACGCCACCAGCGCCGCTTGCGGCTCGCCGCGTTCCAACCACCACTGGCCCATGCAGGCCCACAGATAACGCTCGACCGACACATCGCCCGATGCGGCACCCGACGACGATCGTTCGGTATCCGCCATCACGCCATACCTGGCAGCCCGTTGGGCCAGGGTTTGGACCAGCGATTCGGGCCACGGTTGGTCAACCGGGCGATGATAGGCGACTTGCTGCCAGTAGTTCGGGTCCAGCAGCGGCGGGTCGGCTCGCAAGCCGGTTTGGGCGACGGATACCGCGTCACGCCAGGCGGTATCGGCTTGGTCGATCCGCCCCGCGCCGCGCAACGCTTCGCTCCATTGCAGCCGCAAGTGGGCTTGGTAGTAGGGATACTTGTTGGCCGCGACCCGGACACCTTGTTCCAAGGCGTCGGCCGCCTGGGCGGGACGCCCGTCCAGCAGCAAAGCGGTTCCGGTCAACTGCCAGGCGTCGATCGCCATCACGGCCGGCAGACCGTCCGTCGCGGGCGGCAGCGGGTGCGTTTCCAATGCCTGACCCGGAAATCCCTGACGCAGGGTTTCCAAGAAAGCAACTCGACGCTGTGCATAGCGTTGATAGGGGAGCGGTCGCTGCTGGCGGTCCTCCAGCAAGGCTTGCCATCCGGCGGCTGACGGGTGGATACATTGCGCATCATGAGCTGCGGCGATCGCTCGCAATGCCGTGGCGTTGGTCGCCGGCACCGGGCCGCGCAGCAGTTGCCAAGCCACCTCGGGGTACCCGTGGATCTCGCGGCGAGCGGTCGCCGATCGTTGCTCGGCCAGTTGGGCCGCCACGAACGACAGCAACTGGGTGGCGGAGAGTCCCGCCCCCTCGGACTCGCCCAATACCAAGCCCTCGCTCTCGACGCCCACACCGGTCAACCGGCTGGCTTCCGCCGACTTGTCGTCCGAGATCTCGCCATCCAGCGGCAGCCAGCCCTGGGGCACCATCGTGCATCCCATCCCGGCCAGCAACATCATGGCCAGCAACATCCCGGCCAGCAACAGCGGAGGTGTTCGTCCGATCGGAAAGCCGAATGACCGGACGCGCCGGACGCCGGGCGACTTGGAATGCTGCTTCCGGCGATAGTCACCGTCAAGCCAGAGAACGATCGGTTGTTTCATTTCAGTACCTTCGCGGTCGGACGCTGTGGAAGCGGAACGTATTCTCGTGCATGTTGCACGGCGGATCGGGTCGCGCGACCTCCCAGGGTGCGTGCGTGCCCAGCGTGCTTTGCATGTTGTAAGTGTTGGGATGCACGCTCATTTCCCGAACCAGCGATTCGCTGATCGCCGCCGATTCGGGCGGCGTGTTGAAGACATGCGGGCGGACCATGATGATCGTCTCGCGGCGTTCCCGCACGGTTGCTTGGCGCCGGAAGAAGAAGCCCACCACCGGCAGCTTGCCGATCACCGGCACCTCGGCTCGCACGTCGCTGACCTCCTCTTCGATCAACCCACCCAGGGCGACCATCAAGCCGTCTTTGCCCACGATCGTGCCGCTGGCCGTCTGACGAGCCACGGTATCGACCGCCACCTGCTGCACTCGGCCTTCGGCGTCCAGCACGGGGATGTTGGCGCCGCCCGCGTTCTTCCGCGATTGTTGCTGGGCGATCCGCAACGTGACCGTGCGGTCGGCGTTGATGCTGGGCGTGATCATCAGCAACTGGCCCACGTCGCGCAGTTCCGTGATCGGAGTGCCCGCCAGATTCGTTTGCGTCACGCCGGTGGCCACGATCTGAGGCGACTCGAATCCGATCGTAAACGGTTCGGTCTGCCCGATGAAGATGCGGCTGACTTCGTTGTTGGCCGTCAACAGCAGGGGCGAGGCCAGCGTGGTCACGCGATTCTTGCTCTCCAATAACTGCATGCGGAACCGGAAATTGTCGTTGACAAACTGGAAGGTCAAATCCTCCGGGCTGGCTATGTTGTTCCAGGCGCTGGAGGTCTCGGGCGAGATGGGTGAATCGCGGCGGCCTCGCGGCGGTTCGATCCGAGCAGGGTTGTCCGATGCAGGCGGCAGGATATTGCCGGTGGTGAAACTGCCCGCCAGTGTCCCGCGATCGGAAAACTGGTAATCGAACACCGAGTGGAAACCGTCGCCCAAAGCAACCGACAGGATCTTTACCTCCAGCAGCACCAGCGGGGTGGGGACATCCAGTTGGGCGATCAGCTCGACGATCTGTTCCATCGTGCGTTCGTCGCTGGTGCGTACGATCAACTGGTTGTTCCTTTGGATGACGGCCACATAGATCAAGGCCCGTCGGCGACGCAGCAGCTCTTCCAATCGGGCTTGATCCATTTCCATATCTTGTCGCGCGTAGTATTGTTCCAACACGGCGATCTCGTCCGGCGACAATTCTGCGAACCGTTCCAGTCGCGGCAGATCTCGCGTCGCTTGCAATCCCATCCCGGCGACGCCGCGCGCAAACCCTTGGCCGCGATTGCGCCCGAAGCTCCCACCGCCCATACCCATGCCGCCCATGCCGCCCATGCCACCCATGCCACCCATGCCGCCACGGGCACCGCCCATCCCGCCGGCACCACGGCCCTCGGTGCCGAACAAACCCAAACCTTCGGCGCGTTCGTCGACGATATCGAATCGCATGAAACGCTGCATCAAGTCCTGGAACTGATCGTCCCACATCTGCTGGTCCAACGTCATCAGCACGCGGTCGCCGAAGATGCTCTGGATGGTGCGAGCGACGTCGATGGGGTTGGGGTACAGCAGGGTGAACACCTGAGTCTGCTCGTCGCGGAACGTGGCCAGGTCGCGATCGTATTCTTCGGTGGTCGATACGTGCAGCACACCGCTCTCGGGGTCGGTGCGAGTCCACAGATGGTTCGATTTAGCCAGCGCTTGGATCGCGGCGGCAGGCGTGACGTGCCGCAGATACAGCGAGACCCGTTTCTCGCCGGCCTCGCGCGAAGCGACGGCGTTCATGCCCGTCTGCTCGGAAAACAAACGTAAAGCGTCACTCAACGGTAGATCCCGAAACTCGAACAATTCGAACACCGGACCGGGGTTCCGTTGTTCGGCCGGTTGTCTGGGGCCCCTGGGGATCCATTCGGGCAACGGGCCGTCCGCTTCGGGCCAAGCCAGCGTGGGTGCTTGAGGGATCGGCTTGGCAGCAGGACGCGGCGCATTGCGAGGTGCGTCACCCGACACATCGTCATCCGCGTTGGAGTCCGTGAACGGAACCTCGACAAGCGGCGCATGGTACTGCGCGTCAGCCACCGGGCCGGCCAACAGGACGGCGAACAGGATCGGGAGCATCAGTCGATTGATGGGTCCATCCATGGACATCTGACTTTCTTCGACGATAAGGCTCGGTTGCCGATCGCGGCTCGCCCAGCCGGATCGGAACCGATGGTTCAACGTAAGATCAGTACCTTGCGCAACGGCAAGACCTCGATGCGGACTTCCGAAATACTGATATCGGTCACTCGCAGGGTAAGCCCGCCCAGCGGCGAATCGGCCGCTTCCACCGTCAATTCACTGTCCGGATAGACGACGTACACGGAATCCTGCAGATCGATGATCGCCGCAGGCGGCTGCGTCGGTCCGATGATGCGACCTTTCAACGTCACTCGCGGGACCGCCAGGCCGTGGGGACCGCCGGGCTGGCCCATTCGCAGCGGAGCGACCAGGTCACGCATCTCGTCACCCGGCTCGGTCGGGTCCCGCAGGACGTTCGGGTCCCGCAGGACGTTCGGGTCCCGCGGCGGGCGTTGCGGGTCTTGTGCTTCCTGCGCTGGTGCTTGTTCGTCAGTTCGTGTGTCGTTCTGGCGAGCCATGGAATCGTTCCCGGTAAAAGCCCAGCCCGTGGCGGCTAACGCGATCAGCACGAAGGTGGTGGTGATGATTCTGGTCATGGGATTCCTAAGCGGCGGCTGCGAACAGCGCCATGAAGAACGCGATATAGACAAAACCGACGACACCACCCACCACCAGGATGATTGCGGGCTCTACAAGCGAGGCCAGACGAGCGATCGCCCGCTGTAGTTCCTCTTCATAAAAACGGGCCACCTCTTCCAACACCTCGTCCAGCGTCCCGGCCGATTCACCGACCGCCACCATCCCCGCCAACATCGGCATAAAAGCCCGCTCGGCCGCCAACGGCGACGCCAACGCGCCGCCTTGCATGACCGCGTCGCGAGCTTGAGCGACCCGGTTGGCCAGATACCGGTTCGTGGTCAGACGCTCGACCGTCCGCAGACTCTCCAGCAACGTCACCCCACTGCGCAACAACGTCGACAGACCTCGCGATACCAGGACGGTGCCCGCCAACCGATTCAAGATCCCGATGACCGGAACCCGGACCAGTTGCCGATCCATCCAGAACCGGCTGGGCGGCCACGAACGCATGCCTGCGATGATGCCGACAATCAACACGGAAATCACCGCGCCGTGCAGCCAATACATGTTCACCACGGTGCTGATATCCACCAGCAATTGGGTCATCGGCGGCAACTGCCGACCCATCGCGCCCAGGAACTGCTGCAGTTTGGGAATGACGCTGACCATCATAAAAATCGTCACACCGATCGATGCCACCAGGACGATCGCGGGGTAGGTCAAGGCGCTGACCAGTTGCATCCGCAGCTTGCGCCGTTGCTCCAAACCGCTGGCCGCTCGGACCAGCACAGTCTCCAGATGGCCCGTCTGCTCGCCGACCCGGACCAATTGCACCACCAGCGCAGAAAACTGAGGATGCAGCGCCATGGCTTCGGCCAGCCCGGAACCCTCTTGGATACGTCGGGAAACATCGGTCCAAACGCGACGGACGGTTGCACGCGGTGCCTGCTCGGCGACCGTCTGCAGCGCGTTCAACAACGTCAGACCGCTGCGCAACATGACGGCCAACTGCCGCAGACTGACCTCGATGTCACTGGATCGGATCGGCATCCAGCTAGTTCCGCCAGACGAACTACGGTCCGCCCGAGCCGCCTCGGGACGTATCTGGACCACCACCCAGCCGCGATTGCGCAGATCGTCCGCCGCCGCCGTGGGCGTGGGCGCTTCGACCGAACCACGAAGGGCTCGACCGGAGCGGTCGCGAGCTGCATAGGCAAAGTTGGGCATCGTATAATCAGGCGATCCAGGCGGTCTTGTGAAAGTAGGTTCGCAACAAACTCCGGACGCACGTCCAGCGACTACGAAGCGACTCGCTTTCCGTTATCGGTTGCCCACCAAGCCGCCCTTAAATTCTTCGCAACCAAAAATAATAACGCAAGTCGTTTAAACGTCTCAAAGCACCCGAATTAACCCATGTCGCCGATAGCATTGCAAGCGGTGGCTCGTTTTCCGTTGTTCTAGCCGCCTCGACCCCCCCTGTCCTAGGTTCGCCGACGCATGCACCCAATGATAGGTGCCACCCACCTATCTTCTGGGACAAAAGGTGGGTGGCACCTATCGTCGGTGGCACCTATCGTCTTCCGACGGCTGAATGCAGACGGTGATGCCATCGAGACGCTCACGGAACAATAGTGTCAGAAGAGGGGGTCTGACGTGGGGTGTTCAGTTTGTGTCATTTACGCCCGACCACGTAGTTTCCAAACCTGAAACCCACCGGTGGGGGGCAGGACGCGTGTGGGTGCGGTGTGATAGGTGCCACCCACCTAACTGATATGTGCCACCCACCTAACAGTCCTCCCTTCCCAGTCGGTTCGGATACTGCCTGGATTGAATCGCATTCGCCACGGGCCAGAAGTACCAATTCGTCGACGCATGCGAGTGCCTCAAACATGCGGCGCGAAATCGGCCGCAGAAACGGTCGGTGGGTCGGCAGGTTTTGATGGCCGTCGTTTCCGTTGCTACCTGGAAAACAAAAGGTGGGTGGCACCTATCTTTTGGACAAAAGGTGGGTGGCACCTATCGTCTTCCGACGGCTGAATGCAGACGGTGGTGCCATCGAGACGCTCCGGAACAATAGTGTCAGAAGACGGGGTCTGACGTGGGGTGTTCAGTTTGTGTCATTTACGCCTGACCACGTAGTTTCCAAACCTGGCCTCCACCGGTGGGGGGCGGGACGCGTGGGGGGCCGCTCTTCTGACACGGGTGGCGCGATCAGTGCTGTGAGCCCGTTATTGATTCTGGGGTTCCAGCGTTCCGTCGACCAATTCGTAACGTTGGTCCAGCAGGTTGGCCAATTCGGGGCTGTGGGTAACGACGACCAGCATGGCGTTTTCCTGCTGTTGCAGTTCGACCAGCAAGCGACCGACCGACAAGCCGCTTTGGCGGTCCAGGTTCCCGGTCGGTTCATCGGCCAACAGCAGTTTGGGCTGGCGGACCAAAGCGCGTGCGACGCCCACCCGCTGCCGTTCGCCGCCGGACAGTTCCGCCGGTCGGTGGTCCATGCGTTCGCCCAACCCGACTCGGTTCAACAACTCCTTGGCTCGCTGGAGTTCCGTGGCATCAGGACGGCCATCAGCGATGGTGGGGAGCAGCACATTTTCTAGGGCGGACAATTGGGGCAGCAGATGATGATCCTGGAAAACGAACCCGATGTGCCGGTTGCGGAATCGAGCCAACTGCGGCTCGTCCAACTTAAACGGATCCTGGCCGTCCAGTTCCACGGTCCCGCTGGTCGGGCGATCCAGCGTGCCCAGCAGGTGCAGCAGCGTGCTCTTGCCCGACCCGCTGGGCCCCAGGATGGCCACATTCTGGCCCGCCGTCAATCGCAGGCTGGTTTCGCGCAGCACGACCAGCGGTTCGCCGCGCGTGGGAAACTGTTTCGTAACGGATTCGACGACCAATCCCGACATGGTCTTGGATCTCCTGAGTCTTATTGCTATCGGTGCGCCCGATTCAGCCCGCCGCGTCCGCTGTGTCGGCGGTCAGCAAGGCCAGGCAGCTAAGCCCGTAAAACGTGTATTCTACATCGTACGCGTCATCCCAAGCCGCCGCTCGGAAGCCCCCGTCAGGTCCTTCCAGAGCCAGGACGTATCGTCGGGCCGCATCGCGTTCGATCCGATCCAACCCGCCCAGGTCCGCCAGCGTCAACACTCCGGTCATACTGCTCAACAAATCGGCGATCGGGATCCGCGTGTTGGCCCGCAAACCGCCCTCGTCGGTTTGCATCCCGACCAGAAACTCTATCGTACTGTGGCGGACGTTCTGGTCCAAGGCGTCCAGGATCCTCAACACACCGATCGCCGCCGCCGTAGGATTCGTCCCCGCTCGCTTTCCCGCTCGGATCTCTCGGAACCCACCCTCGGGGCTCTGCTGCGACACCACGAAATCGACCATCCGTTGCGGTTCGGGCAGCGGTCGGTCCAACAATTCCCGGCACAGCAGCACCAGGAAACTGTGGTAGGTGCTGCTGGCTCGCCCCTCGGACGCCTTGGCATAGCCGCCGTCAGGGCGACGATAACGCTCCAGCCGCTGGACCAGCGTGTCTCGCCAATCGCTGGGCGCGTCGGCCAGCACGTCGATCCCGGCGGACATCTCCAGCAGCGCCGCGCCGTAGACCAACGAGAGCGTATCGATGACCGTTTCGCGGCCGTCCAGCCGGCTGCGCAAAAAACGGGCCGCGCGCTCGGCCGGTTCTCCGTACAACTGGCCCAGCATCGACAACGATCGTAAACCAAAGCTGGTGTAGTACAGGTCGCTGTCCCCTTCCCGCCCAGCGAATCCGCCATCGGCAGCCTGCGCCGCCAGCAAATGCGCCGCATGCCGATCGCGCAACGACTCGGGCAATTCCGCCATGGCGGCCGCCAATCGCAAAGCCAATTGTGCCAAGTACGAAAGCATCGGGTTCGATGTTCAGGTTTAAGGGTTGGGGCTACGTCCGCAAAGCGATTATTCTACGCGCCCGGACCGTTCCCAGAAACCGGGCCGCTTCGGTCGCTTCCAACACCAGATTCGTTTAGGATGGTGGATGCGGATTCTGGTCGCACGGTGATCCCTGCCCCTTTTTTTGGAGAAGTTTGATGAACGCGTTCCCATGGATCGGTGCGGTGGCGA
>REEF01000072.1 GCA_007695205.1 Planctomycetaceae bacterium | reverse complement strand
TCAGACCGTCCCGAGGGAGAAACGGTGTCATCCTGTACCCGGCGAAGGCCAGGCCGTGAGTGGGTCGAGTGCGAACGACGGCACGTTCCCCCAGCTAGAAAGACCCTACCCTGAGAATTCGTGCAGGGTGGTGATCTGGATCATTGAAACGGCATATAGCTAGATATTAATGCACTGAATCAGTCTGCTTGTGCCGGATCGCGGAATCCTGTGGGAGATGGAATAACTGTCACGCCAGGGATGTTCGTGGATCTTGGTGTATCCAAGGGCCCCACGGTGAGCGCCGCCCTGTAAAGCACGAGGGTTCCCATGGGGCAAAGGTGGGCGACACCCAGGAGTCGCGGACCGGGGGAGGCAGGATCGCCCCGGGGACCCAGAGCGGCCCTGGTTCCCGTGGTTTTATGGGGTGATCAGGGTGTAACCCTCGGCAGTGAGGTCCATGATGCGTACCACACCCGGGCCAACGGGTATCGCTCGTGGATTCAGTTCAGGGGCCGTGCCGTGCATACGGGTGACGGCGGCGATGGTGTTTTCACAGGCGGCGAAACGGACGCCCGACTCGACTGCAAGACCCTCGATCCGGCTCGCTTGAGGGTTGTCGGCGAACAGCAGGCTCAGGCCGGGACCGAAGGCAACGATCTCGACATCGATCTTTTCCGGGCCGTAATGCCTGATGGCATTGTTGGCGACATTCAGGACCAGGTTCTGCCGGGCCGGGTCACTGTCGCTGATCTGGAGGACGAGTCTGTGTTCCGCGAAGGGCTTGTCATTGGCTGGCTCGGCCTGGGCGCCGATGGCCAGCAGCAGCAGGGGAATGGCAATCACGGCTGAACGCACGGTCTTGGAGAATGGGGTCACGTTGTCGATCTCCTGTGGCCTCCCGTCACGGCCCCGAAGGGACCGAATCCGGCAAGGTCGCTGGTGGTGGGATGGTTGTTGTTCTTGGCGGGACGTTACTTCCTGCGACCAGTTGATGAATCAGCCGGCGCCGCGGAAGACACCATCGAGAGTTTCGAGTCCAGGTTCAGTCTCCCCTCGACGGCGCATGCTGAATATAGAACGGATTGGCCCGAGTTTTAATCCACGATTCTCTATGGGGCCAGAGTCGCGACTGCAACCGGTCGTCGGCTCGCTGCGGTTCAAACAGACCGGTTCACGCGTCTTCGATCTCGATGTACTCGACCTGCAGAGTCGCGTTGTTCATCACTGGCCCGCTCGAGAGCGATGATGCCTTGCGGCCCCTGTACGTACCGTCGGAGGGCGCCTGGCTAGAGCAAACGTTCGAGACGGTGCACCCAAACGATCTCGCAGGCACCAGCCCCGGAGTCCTCCCGCGTCAGCGATGTCTTCCAATAGCCACCGTTCGGCCAGTGGACATCGACGAGGACTCCGTGCAGACGCACCTGGTCGCCCTCCTTGAGGCGTTTCAGTTCGCGTCGCACGTTGTCGTTGGCGGCGATCAGGTGCATGTTGGCGCTGCTTCGGACGATCTCCGCAGCCGGGATCGGTAACTCCCTCGCCCTCCAGAAGTAGAAACGGCCCGACTGTGAGATCGAAAGCTGTGAAGCGATTCCCGGATCTGCCATGCGTCCCCAGCCAAACGCCACGTCGATGTTGGATACATCTGTTTCTTGCCCGAAACGATAGCGTCGGGTGCCGAGCACTCTTGATTCCAGGCCGAATAGAGCACGAGGTTTCAACACGATGCCGTTCCAGTCGAGCACCGGCACATCGTGGATGTTCATCTGAACCGGCTCCGCCTGCGCTGGCCGCTCGGGAAGCTGCGTGAGCAGCAGCGGATCGAAAGTAGCGGGATCGACCACGACCACATCCGGGCGAAGCGACCAAACGCCGAACGAAAAGAGGAGGGCGAGAACAACCAGGCTGCGCAGGCTCAATTTCTACTCCGTTGCCGGCATGGCTCGCCTGCGTGGGTTTCTGGGGACAACACACTTGTCATCGAACAGCTTGCGCTTCGATGAACGGTTGCGGTTTCGTTATTGGTGGAGACGGCGGCAATCAAGGTTCTTGTATAATCCAGTACATATAGCGACAAATGCCGAAAGTGCCCCCATCGATACCCCCATCATAAATCGGCCAAATTTTTTTCGGATTCAACCAGATTCCAGCGTCGACCCGGTGCTCGCTATGCGTCGAATCGCCGTTCCATCGCGGTGGTGCCGCCAATCAGGCCGCGCCGTCGGCGCCATCGATCTCGACAGTGAGTCGGCACACGATCGCAGTGTGAAGGTAGGGCTCATTGCACGCTATCGCCGGGCGTCAGGATCGCTGGAATATCTGGGGCGCCGTGGAGGATACGGATGATCGTGATTTCCTCCGGCGACGCCACAAAGGAGATTACGTAGTTGCCGTAGGCGGAGGAGCGGATGTCGTCGCCCAGTTCTGGCCGCAGTCGGTAGCCGGGTGGATTGGCTGCGATCCGCGGGCATTGAGCGCGCAGTTCCCGGATGAAGCTGACTGCCCGGATTGGATTGTCGGCGGCAATGTAATCACCGATGGCCTCCAGGTCCTGTTCGGCCAGCGGGGTCAGGGTCAGGCGGATCAACGCGGTTCGTCGACAGTCTGGCTGCTGTACTTGGCCTCGAGCCGAGAGAACACCGCTTCGGCGGGTTTGGGGGTGCCACTGGCCTTGCCGGCCGCGATGTCGGCATGGAGGGCTCGCAGCTCGGCCTGATGGCGTTGTTCGTGCTCTTCCAGCAGACGCAGACCGGCGCGGACGACCTCGCTGGCATTGTTGAACCGACCGCTTTGCAGCTGCTCGCGTATGAAGGTCTCGAAGTGTTGGCCTAGAGCGACGCTGGTAGGCACGGCGCACCTCCTATCTGTTGATAACAATTATTACAACAGGGCTGTGCCGAGTTCGTCAATGCCGGAGCTCTGATGCCGGGACACGCACCGGGTGGGCGGCGTCTTTGTCGTCTCACGTGGCGTCAAACCGACAGGTCCGTGATCCGGTACCCCATCGCCCGGTACCCACGCTGGCGCTTCTCCCACATTCGGAGC
>REEF01000073.1 GCA_007695205.1 Planctomycetaceae bacterium | reverse complement strand
GCGTGTACCTGCTGGCGATCCATCGCGGCCGGCGCGACGATTCGATGCCTACACGTTGGCCGACCTTCGGGTGGGTGATCGTCGTCGGCCTGGGGATGCGGGCGCTGATGATGCCGTCCACACCCATGCTTGAGACCGACTTCTATCGTTACCTGTGGGATGGTGCGGTCCTCGCACTGTGCAACCGGGTAGATAGGTAACAGAGTTTACCGGGTACATGGGTAACACTCGGGTGAGTCGCGTTGGTCCGTGGAGGGAGGTTCTCCGACCGGAGCGGGCCAACGCGAGGCGATTCGGGCCGGACTCAGCATCCCGGTCCCTTGATGCATACGTGCGATCAAAAATCGGTCGAGCCAGATCGACCAGATCGCTTCATCGACTTCTTCCAGGCCCACCCGTTGGCCGACCAGCGTCGCACTGATAAATCGTTCATCACCCTTGAATCGGATGCAGCCGTTGCCACGGACGTGTCGCACTTCGTAATGGCCGGGGTAGACCGGATCGTCCAGTCGCTCGGGCATCTGGCGGAGCGAGGCCTGATAGAACTCGGCCGGCGGCTGCTGGCCCAACGCCGCGTGGGGCCGTTCATGGTTGTACTCCTGGCAGAACTGATCGAAGCGGCATTGCTGATCAACCAGATCAGCGCCCGGCGGTCGGGTGGTCTGGGCCTTGAGTGTTCGGTGCATCCGTTCGTGTCGTCCATTCTGCTGCGGGCAACCCCGATCGATGCGCAGCGGAAGAATGTTCAGCCGCATCCACCACACGCTCAGCCGACTCAGACCCAGCAGTGAGCAAGGGGCGGCGAAGGGCACGCCGTTGTCCGTCAGGATTGCCTGAGGCAGGCCGTGGATGCGGAATATCCGGGTGAACGCCTCGATCGCCGGGTCGCAGGCCGTGCTCAGCAACGCCCGGCTGTCCAGCAGGTAGCGGCTGTGCAGGTCCGCCACGGTCAGCGGATAGCAGTAACGCCGATCACCCATGCGGAACTCGCCTTTGTAGTCGCTGGTCCAGACGATGTTGGGCTGATCGACCCGCACCGGCACGTGCGGCGGGCGGGCGGGCCGACGACGGCGATCACGCGGCTGGACCAGATCGTGACGTTTGAGAATCTCACCCATCGTCGTCGAACTCGGCCAGGGCCGATTCGGCTCGCGACGCATCAGCACCGACCGAATCTTGTCCGGACCCCAGGACGGATGACGATGACGTTCGGCCACGATCACCTGTTCCAATTCCGCCGGTGTGCGGTGTGGACAATGGTGTGGCACGCGCGAACGATCCGCCAGTGATTCGCCTCGCGATGCACGCAACAGCCACTTGTAACCCGTCTTCCGGCTGATCCCGTAATTGCGACACAGATCCGTCATCGAAAACAGTCCCTTGGCCTGTTCGGCCACAAACGACACACGTTGATCCACGATCAAATGATCCTTCCAAGACATCGGCGGCTCCTTTCGCCAACATCTTCGACAATCTGTTACCCATGTGCCCGGTATAAACTGTTACCTATGTACCTTGGTTATACCCTATTGCCTGCTCCCTGTTCCCTATTCCCTGTTTTTCAAGGATACAGGGCAGGGTAAAAGCATTTGGCTTAGGTTCCTTTGAAGAAGGTTTGGATGAGATAGTTTTCGTCGAGCAGGCAGGCGAGTCGTCGGCGTTTGAGACTGATTTTGTCTGAGGGGCTGCCGTATTTGCCGCGTTGGGGCGGGTTGGCTCGCAGCAGATTCAGCACGTGGCGTCGGATCACCGCGAGGTTGCGGGGGCCATGGTCTTTACGGACGCGCGAGGCGTCGTCGCCCATGCCCACGTCCAAACACCAGTGCAGTTGGTTCTCCACGCCCCAGTGGCCGCGAACCAGTGCCAGCAACCGCAGAGCCGTGGCCTGATGGGGCTGACTGTCGATCCGTCGGTCCACCGGGCGGAGACTGGTCAGGTAGTAGCGACGTTGAAGGGTGGTTCGACCGGTCTTAAAGTCCAGTCGCCGATTCTCCACGCAGACGATGCCGCGCAGGTCACGCCACTCCGGATGACGACGACGTAACCAACTCACATCGCCACTGGCCCAGACGATGCGTTCATCCAGGCGGCCGTGGGAGTTGTCCGGCTCGTCCGTGGCGGTTAGCAGTTGCTCATCACCCTGTTCGATCGCATCGTCGAAGAACAACCGGATATCCTCATACAACGATTCCTGATTGGCCTTGACCGCCATCAGGTAATCCGCCCCGGCCTTGCGGATCGCCTGGGCCGTCTTCTTCTGGCAGTGCATCGCATCCAGACTCACCACCGCCCCTTTGACATCCAGCAGTTCCAGCAGCTTGGGCACCGCGGTGATCTCGTTGCTCTTGTCATCGCAGGCCTGTTGGCCCAGCACCAGTTGATGATGCTGATCCCAGGCGTGGATCAGGTGCAGGCCCGCCTTGCGTCCGCCGTGATCGATCGATCCCCGCAGCGTCTTGCCATCGAAGACCACCTGCCGACCGGCCACCGATTCAGCCAACCCCGCCGTGAACGCGATCAACACCCGTTCCAACGCCGCCGGCTGAATCCGACGAAACACCCGTTCAAATGTGTCGGCGTGCGGTGTTCGCGGGCCACGCTCATCATGCGGCAGTGGCAACCACTGAGCCAGCCATATCGCCCGCTGTTGGGCCCAAAAGGCGATCTCATCGTAATCCTCGCAGCGACACAACACCCCCAGCACCGCCATCGCCAGCACGCTGGCCAGCGGAAAACTCGCGTTGGACGCTCGGGGATCGGGAACCTGTTCCAAATAGCGCAGCAGATCGCGCGATGTATCAACATCCATGTCAATACCTCCGGCAAAGTGTTAAATTTCAGGGCAAGGCCTTGCCGGACGTATCCCTACTCCAAAAACATCGGCAAAACACAACGACAAAATCCAAATGCTTTTACCCTGACCCTGCCGGCGACAAATCGGCAAGGCCAACCGTTCAACGATACAATACCCACACCCTCCCTCAAGAGCATCAACATGCCCAGCGACAGAACCCTGCAACAATCAACG
>REEF01000646.1 GCA_007695205.1 Planctomycetaceae bacterium | reverse complement strand
GCGGCGGCTGGGGGAGTGTCCGGGGGAGTTGCGGGGAAGGGTGGAGGAGCGGGTGAGACGGTTTTTTGAAGAGCGGGCGAGGGCGGTGCGATGACATATCAGGCAATCGAAACCAGATACAAGGGCTACCGATTCCGCAGCCGGCTGGAAGCGCGATGGGCGGTTTTCTTCGATGCGCTCGACATCCGCTACGAGTACGAAAAGGAAGGATTCAACCTTGAGGAGGCCGGCTACTACTTGCCGGATTTCTGGCTGCCCGAACTCAAGATCTGGCTGGAGGTGAAGGGCAGCGAGCCGTCATGGGAGGAGATCCGCAAAGCTCAGGAACTGTACTACGCCGGGGAAAAGGAGCGCGGCTGGGGCGTCGTCATCGGGATCGGTGAGCCTCACTACGGCGACGACCTCCGGGTGTTCTGCTTTGAGGCAACCGAATCGTCTGCGGGCGCGGCGTGGTTCAGCGGCTGCAAGTGGTACTGCGACGGGCAAGTGACCGGCGTGATGACGCACAGTCTGGCACCGGATCGACGGTTTATCCCGAACCACATCTACTCGATGAGCGCGATCCAGCACCACGACAGGTATCTGCTCGCCAGTGCGGCGGACGCAGCGAGATCCGCGCGCTTTGAACACGAAGACCGATGGATTGGTGCCGTATGAATCCCAATCGGTCGCAATCGGTCACCACCGACGACGCATGGGAGATGCTGCTGTTCATCCCGGCGGATGACCGCGACGAATGGGTGAAGATCGGCGGCATCCTGAAGGATGAGTTTGGCGACGACGGCTGGACGATCTGGGACGAGTGGTCGCAGACGGGCCGCAACTACAACGCGCGCGATGCCAGGGCCGTCTGGAAGTCGCTGGGCAACAACGACACCCGCGCCAAGATCGGCACGCTGATTCATGTGGCCAAGCGTTACGGGTGGGGCCGCGCGTCTGCGCCGCCCATCGCGCCACCCAAGCCCAGGCCGGCTCCCGCACCTGAACCCGTGAACCGCTCGACGCAGGCGTATGCCGGCGAACTGTGGCTGGCGGGTTGCTGGGACGACGACGCGGTGGGCAGGCACCCGTATGCGCGGAAGAAGGGTATCGAGTGGGCGGCAGGGGCCAAGCGAGGAATCGCCAGCGGCAAGCTGATCGGGCGCAACGCGGACTGCGTGATCGTCCCGGTGCGCGAGCGCGCTTTGGGTCAGATCCAGGCGGTGCAGTGCATCAACACGGAAGGCGACAAACAAACATTCGGACCAATAAAAGGGGGCTGCCTGGTGCTAGGCAATACGCTCGACAAGAAGATCCCGTGGTATGTGGCCGAGGGGTGGGCGTCTGCGGTTTCGGTGGTGTTTCACCACCATCGGGGCAATGCGGTCTGCGCGGTTGCGTTTGGCAAGCACAACCTCGACGCGACGGCGCAGATTCTCGCAGAGGTCTTTGAGCCAGAGGAAATCGTCGTCTTGCGGGAGGCCGACTGAATGGTTCGCATCGTTCACGCGGACCTGCCGCGATCCGAGAAAGGCAACGACCCCAACGACCACCGAGACGACCCCGGATATCTGGCAAGGATGCGACTCATTGTCCCGAAGCTCGATCCGCCGTCACGCGAGCGGCTGTTCATCACGGACGAAGAACTGGGCCGCGCGGAACTGACGCCGAAGTGCATCGTGGAGAACCACCTGTATGCGGACCTCGCGCAGCGGGTGGCACCAGGCGGGACCGGGAAAACGACGCTGACGATCTGGGAGGCAATCCACATCGTTCTCGGCATCGACCTCTACGGCTGCAAGGTGGTGAACCCCGGCTGGGTGCTGATCATCACCGCCGAAGACCGGCGCGAGCGCCTGGTGGCGCGTTTGCGGATGATCATGGACGCGATGGAGTTGTCGCCCAGCCAGCGGCTCAAGGTGATGCGCGGCGTGCTGCCGTGGGACGTAACCGGGGAGCAGGCGAAACTGGTGCAGGAGATGGACGGCAATCTGATGCTGACCAAGCTCCCCGATCAGATCATCGAAACCTACGCCAGCGATCCGCCCGTGCTGGTGGAGATCGACCCGCTGGTATCGTTCGGGGCCGCAGAGCAGCGGGTGAACGATAACGAACAGGCGCTCGTATCGGCGGCGCGCCGGATCGTCAACGGGCTGGACTGCTGCGTTCGCTTCACCCACCACACCGGCAAGGCGAACGCGCGCGAGAAGAGCATCGACCAATACTCGGGGCGCGGCGGCTCCGCGCTGCCTGACGGCAGCCGCATGACCATCGTGCTGCAAACGTGGTCGCCCAACGACCCCGGACCCAAGCCCCCTGAAACGCTGGAAATCACACCGACATCGAGCGTGACCGTTTACGCGCGACCCAAGCTCTCCTACTGCCCGCCGAACCTGCCGCTGATCTGGATCAAGCGCGAGGGCTACGAGTTCACCTGGATGACCGACATCCAGCGCCCGCCGGAAATGGCAAAGCGGGAACGCGCCGATCAGCTCGCGCGATTCCTGCGCTCCGAACTCAACGCCGAGCGGTATCACACCAAGAACAGTGTGCGCGAACAGACCTCTGCGCTCGGCATGAGCCAGCGCCAGATACGCGAGGCGGTGGAGGAGCTGTTCGTTGCCAATCGACTGATGCTGAGGCCCATGCCCGAGAGCCTGCGCCACGGCAGACGGACGGAATACCTTTGCCCAATGGAGGACACCTATGTTTAACCGATTGCGCCCGATTAGACCCGAAAACAGCCCCCAATCGGTCATTCGGACACCCCATTCTTTTAATCGGTCGCCCTATAGGGAAAGACTGACCGACCGATTAAATCGGTCAGTCTGTTCCCCTCTCTTCCGCGCGGCTGCCCGATTGCTGCCCGATTGCTGCCCGATTGCCCGATTAGAGGTGAAGTCATGAGGCAGCGCGACTTCGCCAACCTGATCGGTGTCTCGCAAGCCACCGTCTGCCAATGGAACCAAAACGGCTGGCTGGTGTACACCGATGGCGGCATCGACGCGGAAGCCAGCAAGGCGCGGATCATTGCCGAACGCGGATCGCT
>REEF01000864.1 GCA_007695205.1 Planctomycetaceae bacterium | reverse complement strand
ACAAACAGCGACCCATGTATCCGGGAGTCCTTCTTGTTGCCGACCAAGCGGAGTGGCGGGACAGGTGACGGCTTCGACGGCGTGGCGTAGGCGTCAAGCGAGATTCGGACCAGGAACTCCGAACTAGCGTTCGCCCAGCACCAAAGGCATGATCCAAAATTCAAATGTGGGGTGGCAGATGGAATCCGTGTACCTCGAAACGACGTTCATCAGCTACCTCGTAGCGAGGCCAAGTCGCGACGTGATTGTTGCCGGACACCAGCAGACGACCCACAACTGGTGGGAGACTCGTCGCGATGATTTCGCCTGCTATGTTTCGCAGGTAGTCGTGGACGAATCCTCCGCAGGCGACCCGGATGAGATTCGAAAGCGGCTCGAAATCATTCGCGTTCTGCCGTTGCTGGAGGTCACGGATTCGGTCCAAGCATTGGCTCAGGCAATCGTCGCTTCCGGCGTTATACCTCCACGAGCGGTTCGCGATGCGGCTCATATCGCCACGGCTGCCGTTCATGGGATAGATTACCTGTTGACTTGGAATTGTCGTCACTTGGCAAACGCCCAGATCATGCGGAGAATAGAAATGGTGTGCGACAAATCGTCGTATCGAATGCCGTTGATTTGTATTCCGGAAGTACTGTTGGGGAACTGACATGAACTGGGAAGATCCCATCGTTGCCGACGTGCGGCGGGTCCGTGAGGAACTGTCGGCCAAATTCAACTTCGACTTGCCCGCGATATTCGCGGACATCCGGTCTCGGCAGGCCAGTGCTGGTGATCGGCTGATTCGTTTGAAGAGCCACCGCAAGGCCGAACCA
This sequence comes from Planctomycetaceae bacterium, assembly GCA_007695205.1. Classification (GTDB taxonomy): domain Bacteria; phylum Planctomycetota; class Planctomycetia; order Pirellulales; family Pirellulaceae; genus SKKK01. The sequence continues at coordinate 2,222 of REEF01000864.1, read as the reverse complement.
TCCGATGCACGCGAGGCGGCGGCGACGTCCTCGCAAGTGGTTGAATCACACGTCCCGCCCGCGTGATCGTAGCCGTTCGGCGATGGTATACGGGAGACTGGGGTTCGAAGTGCCATGTGGGTGCTGCTGATTTCACTTAGCGCGACTGCGATTGCCCAGGCGGGGCTGGCCGTCGTCTGTTTTCGCCGATATCCGCGTGCGAGAGTTCCAGCGGCGTCGCTCGCGTGCCTTGCTTTGTGCTGCCAACATCTGGTTGGCGTTCTCAATCCCCGTCGGTACGAGCGCCAAGGGGCGGCTCACGGTGGTTGACGCGGACGCTCCGCAACCGGTATCGTAAGGATGGGCGGATCGGTGCAGGCCTCGAAAGGATACGGTGCAACATGGGCTTGGCCTTTGAATGGGACGAAAGCAAGGCCAGGGCGAACAAACGCAAGCATGGCGTTACCTTTGAAGAGGCTAGTACCGTGTTTGCTGATCCACTGTCGGTAACGATCTACGATCCGGTCCACTCGGACGAGGAAGACCGGTGCATCACCCTGGGAGAATCGCAGCGGCGGCGTCTGCTGGTGGTGGTGTTCATCGATCGGGATGATCGAATACGGATCATCAGTGCGCGGGTCGCGACCCTCAGAGAGAGGAAAGACCATGAAAAAGGCCGTTAAAAAGACACCGGCACCTGAAATGCTCGATGAATACGACTTCAGCAAAGGCGTTCGCGGTAAGTACGCCAAACGGTATGCCGAGGGTACGAACATTGTCGTCTTGGCCCCGGACGTGGCCGAGTTTTTTCCCGATTCCGAATCGGTCAACGCTGCCCTGCGCGCACTCGTAGGCGTAGCCCAAAAGAACGTCAGAAAGGTCGCTGTCTGAACAGGCTGGCGTGTCGTCGAACCATGGCGTGCACCGGAGCCGCGATCCGGCTTTGGAAGATGGAAGGCGCCACTCGTCGCGACCCGGTGACGCCGGTCGTTCTGGCATTGTGATTGCGCTGTCGAATGCGGTGTCCGATACAGGATCGATGGGCCGCCAACATATTCGCGGATCAACGAAATGCGAGCAATCGTTTTGAAAATACCAGCCGATGCCAGCGCGGCTCTCGCCGGTCGCGTATCCTGAAGGTGCAAACAATTTTCGCCAACGACCAGGGCAAGTGGCTCTCACGGAGGCACGGTGTACACAGAGTAAATGACCGTCCGTCTCCGTGTGCTCTGTGCCTCTGTGAGAACATCGACCGCGCAATGCTTTGGTCCGGTCCCGATGGTGCCAAGTTCAACGTGCCGTCTGATCGCTTGGCACTTCCAACAACAAACAGCCAGAACAACGCGATCGACCGGAGGCCTCGGGCTGCCAAGACCGCCTCAGCGGATGACTCATTGACTAATCCCAACTTGGCGATCTGCTTTCGTGGTATGGCCAACCCACCGTTGAACGCCGTGTCGATCCACACCAGTATTTCGCTCCTGGCTCCGCGGGCTGACGCTGACACCGGGACCCGAACCAATGCACGCAACCTGTCATCGACGAATCCCTTCACCGTTGCACCCCTCCCATGTGGAACGCTGCCCGATGCCCAATCCAGAGGGTGTGCGATAGACGGGACGGGTACTTCGTCCTGGCGGATTTCACCGCCTCGTCGAATGTATCGCCCAGGAAATACTCTCCGGATTCTGGCTCGATCGCAACGAAGCGGTCCATGTACCGGGATTCCAGGTCTGCCTGCAGTCGATTGGCGTAAATCTGCTTGGCACGGTCGATGATCGATTTTGTCTCGGGTGATACCATCTCTGTGCTCCTTTGGTTGCCGTGAAACCACGGTTGATTCTATCCTAAATCGTCGGCGACACCAACTGACGTTGCCGCTTCGTGCTGCCTGACCTTCCGGGGAATCGGCGAACCAGACGCTCAACTGGCGCCGCGGATCCGGTCCCGATCGCATGGTGAGCCGATTATCGGCGGCTCGGTCGGGTAACGCATTCTCCACAAGCTGACTCATTCGACGTGCGGATCGTTCGCGGTTGGACTGGTCGTCACCGCACCCGTGTTGTGGTAAGGTGACATTTGGCGGGCCGGGCGCCGGTCGTCCAGCGGCACATCGGCGGCAGACGAACCGGTATATGGCCTCTCCTGTCAAGTGAACATACGGATAGCGTTCCGCATTTTTCCCTTCTTTTCTTGGCAGGCTTCACGGTTTCATGCTTCCGAGCGGTTCGGTCCTGACGGGG
>REEF01000571.1 GCA_007695205.1 Planctomycetaceae bacterium | reverse complement strand
GGGTGCCGAAATTTTCCAAGTAATAACGATCCCTCCCAGGGCCACGAGTCCGACCGATACCACGACGGCAATGTTGCTTGCTGTGGGACGCACTCTCAGCAGTTTGTAGATCACCAGGACCAGACTGATATAGACGATGCTGAACAACCCAATCATGCTTTGCTCTCCCGGTCTGCAGAATTCGCTAGAAGCTGTTCCAGTTTCGCAATTCTCGATTCCAACTCACTGGTCTTCGTCCCCACCTCTTCGGGCATTCTTGCTTCGCTACCCGCCGGCGGACGGGAGTCGTAGCGGATCAGAGCCCAAACCAGTGCAAGTCCCCAGCCAACGCCACCAGTCAACAACAGCCCCAACCAACTCATCGCATTGATGGCATCCACCTGCGGATGATGACGGCGTCGGGCAATTCGTGCTGGAAGAGAACCAATCCAAACAACCAAAACCACTGCGAGCACAAACAGCAGGGCAATTACGAACAGGGCAAATACTCTAGCCATGGATGAAAACCCGGAGAAGATCTCGATAACTGTCCCCAAAACTACACTTAAGACGAACTTAGCGACCGCGCAGGAATAAGTTGTTCCATTCCAAAGTAGTAGGCACACTCCGTGTGCCGTAACCTGCGGACGGCACACGGAGTGTGCCTGCTACAATGGTCGCGAAGGGGATACGTGGGGAAGCTCCAGGTCCACGACGATCGGACGGTGATCCGAGGCGACTCGCGCCAAATAACTTCGGGGCACGATCACATGGCGGACGACGATGTCGCTACTGACAAACGCATGATCCAGCCGCAGAACGGGGTACTGGCTGAACCAAGTATTTCGGGGCCGATAGCCTTCCACCGATGTTTGTGCGTCGTGGAAACGTGCGGTCAATTGACGGTAGAGGGGCGAATTGGCATGAAAGTTGAAATCGCCGCACAACATGATGGGACCATGGCAATCCGGATGCCCAAGCCAATCGCTTCCCAAAAGCGACTCGACCTGCCATCGGCGCTCTCGCCGATCCAAACCCAGATGTGTCGCCAGCAATTGCAAATGGCTCCCACCTGCGTCCACCTGGACCCAGACGACGCCACGCGGTTCCCGGCGAGGTGCGCCGGCGATCACGGGCAACAGTCCTGCGGCACGAAGCCGCATCGGTACACGGCTGAGGATGGCATTTCCGTAACATTCGCTTCCCGAGACGATCGAGGGATGAAACGAGTAGTCCATTTCAAGAGCGCGAGCAAGACAAGCTGCCTGGTCCACGCGTCCGGTCGCCTTCCGTCCGACATCCACCTCCTGCAACGCCACGATGTCCGGGGCAAACGAGGCGATCATCCGAGCGATCCTGGCTGGCGAGAGCTTGCCATCGGTGCCGATGCAGCTATGGACGTTGTACGTCATGATCCGCAACCGCCTGCCGATCGGAACGTGCGGTGACTTATGATCGTAATCGGCAGGCTTCGATGTCGAAGGCGTCGGCTGGGGGCTTGGCGCCGTCAGGGTTCGCAGGACGGCTTCGCGCAGACGTGACGGCCGCCAGTATGTCCACTGGGTATCGCGAGGCATCTGCACCTCGGAGGGAATCAATACGAAACCGCCCGTTTCTTCGGTTCCCGGCCCTGCGTGAGCCCCCAGTTCGCGGACGAAACTGACGGCCGAACCGTCCGTGTGCCATCCGGAGACGATCAGATCGCCCGCGTTTCGGTGTCGGCAGACCCGTTCCAGGTCCGCCGAAAGTTCGGTCAAAAACGGGTGCTCTTTGCCGAAGACGGCTTCCGCGTCCTCGGGCAAGCGGTACGTGGAATCCGCATGCCACGCTTGAAGTCCTTCCGGGTCGCACGGCAGGAAGACCCAGGGCACCTGGCCTTCGTTTGCGAGCCGAGCGGCGAGGCGAGATTTCATCTGGTCATCGCAATCTTCGGGAAGGTAGATGTGTCCCAGCGGGCCTTTGGCAACGACCATCGGTCGCTCGTCCCCACCGTCCTGGCCCACGTTCGCCCACGTTTCGGTGAGTTGCTCGAGTCGTTTGGCCCAAAACCCGCCCATCCATCCGGCGCGTTGGGTCTGGACACCCCGCATCCAGCCGGATTTCTGGTCCTGGGCCGACGGTCGATCGTTTCCCTTCTCTTGTTGGAAAAAGGTAGCGACCACCTGGTCCAGTGTGCGGCCATGCTTGTATTCGTACGGCGTGCTCGCTTGCTGGCCATGGTCGGAATACAGCCAGATTTGGTAATCGCGTCGCCGCGAGGCTCGGGCAGCATGTGCAATGCGTGCGATCGCGCCATCGATCTGCCGCAGCGACCAATGAGCCATGGTCGAACCGGGACCGCGCCCGTGAGCCTGCTCATCATAACCCAGGAAGTTCGCGTGGATGATCGGCAGTCCGCGCGTAGCGTCCGCCTCGACGCCGATGGTGATCAACTCGCGGATCAGCACGGCCACGACGACTCGGGACGGGATCAACTTGAATTCCGCTCGCAGATCGTTGCCTTTGCCAATGCCTCGAAAGAAATCGCCGACCGCCACGAGGAACTCGGCCACCAGCATACCCAGCGACCGGACGACGGCCCCGATATTCCACAGGACCACCAGCATGACCCGCCCTTTGCGAGCATGACCGAAGATCCGCCCGGCGCCCATGGCACCCGCACAGTAATGCGGCTCTGCTGCACCGCCCGAGTAAATGTTGCAGTAGGCCCCGCCTCCCTCCAGCAACCCTCGGTGAGCGTCCAGCAGTTCTTGTTCGAGCTTCGCGGCGGCTGCCAACTGGATCATTTCCTTCCTCTGCCGCGTCTCCGAATCGCGGAAGGCAAATGCCGGTACCGCCGCTCGGACCCCGAAAAACAACTCGGCTTGGACGGCGGGCGTGGTCGACGGCAGGCCCGAATAGAACGAGGCCAGTCGATGATCCTCGGCCTGGCACAACTTGTTCACGAAAGGCATCTTGCCTCGTTTCAAAGCACGCTCGAACTGGTGCCGGGACAGCCCATCGATCTGCAGCAGGATCACTCCCGGGGTGTCGGACGGCGATTCGACGGGTTCCAAGCCCAGCAGACGGACGGTCCATTCGCGACGGCTGATCCAGCGACGTACCAGCCGGAAGAGGGCCATGAAACGCCGCAGTGCCGCCAGGCCCAGGGAACGGCGTAACTCTGCCGATTTCGATGGCTTCGAAGCATCCGTGGGAGATTCTTCTTTCGGTGTTCCGCTCATGTGCCCGCTGGATGACAGCCCAAGATTGTTGAATTTTCGTCGTCGTCACGGCTCAATGCAATCTACCCAGACACCCAATGGCCTGCAATCGGCCTGGCACGTCTGCGCAGCACGCTTGCTGATAATCGCCCGGCCAGAAGTTTCTTGTCAATCAACTTTGCCTTTTATGGGTGATGCGGGCGGGGTCGGGAGTCGTTTTCGGCCAACGACAATAAATATGGAAACGAGCTTGCCCGAAACCGACTCCCGACCCCTTCCGCCGATTCCACTAAGAAATACCTGGCCGGGTGCTTATCGACGCGAGACGCCCACGTCAGGGTCCAGGGTAACTCAACCATTGGGGGCAATCAGGCTCTTTTTTTTCTGGCGCAAACGACAGCCACTTGACAAGGTCATGCCGGTAATCAAAAACGTGCTTTCGTTCTCCATGCGTCGGGAAAGCGGCATCCGGCGAGTCGATTCATGGAGCATCTTGCGGAACACACGCTTGTCGATCGGGAGACATGGAAATGCGAGTATGGCCGGGCCGTCCTTATCCGTTGGGGGCGACGTGGGACGGTGGTGGAGTAAATTTTTCGCTGTTTTCGGAACATGCGACAAGCGTAGAATTGTGCCTGTACGATTCCCCCGATGCCAAGCAGGAATCGCATCGCGTCCGCTTGCCCGAGCGAACCGACCTGGCGTGGCACGGATACCTGCCGGACATCTATCCGGGGCAGTTGTACGGGTACCGTGTGCATGGCCCTTACGAACCCGAACAAGGTCATCGGTTCAATCCCCACAAGATCGTGCTGGACCCGTACGCCAAGGCCATCGGGCGGTATCTCTGTTGGGGCGACGAGATGTTCGGCTATCGCGTTGGGGATGACGGCGAAGACCTGTCGATGGACGACCGGGACAACGCAGCCATCGCGCCCTTGGCGGCAGTGATCGACACCGCGTTCACCTGGGGTGACGACTCGCCGCCGGCGATCCCGCGGCACAAGATGGTCATTTATGAAACGCACGTCAAGGGCTTCAGTCAATTGCATCCGGACATTTCGGAGAAGATCCGCGGGACGTATTTGGGGCTTGGGTCGGAGGCGGCGATCGCTCATTTCCGGCGTCTGGGAGTCAATGCGGTGGAATTGATGCCCGTGCATCATCGTGTGGATGACCGACACTTGGTGGAAATGGGGCTCAATAACTTCTGGGGTTACAACACGCTAGCATTCTTTGCACCGGACACCCGGTACGCGAACCCGGGGGCCGGTCCCGAATCGGTGAATGAATTCAAATGGATGGTTCACTCGCTGCATGCGGCGGGGATCGAGGTCATCTTGGATGTGGTCTATAACCACACGGCCGAGGGCAGCCAGATGGGGCCCACCTTGTCGCTGCGCGGCATCGATAATGCCTCGTACTACCGGCTGGTTCACGACCAGCCGCGATATTACATGGACTATACCGGCTGTGGCAATACGCTGAACATGCAACATCCCCGCGTGCTGCAATTGATCATGGACAGCTTGCGTTATTGGGTGCTGGAGATGCACGTCGATGGGTTCCGCTTCGATCTGGCCAGTGCCCTGGCGCGGGAATTGCACGAAGTCGACAAACTGGGGGCTTTTTTCGACATCATTCACCAAGATCCCGTGATGTCGCAGGTCAAGTTGATCGCCGAACCGTGGGATCTGGGCGAAGGCGGCTATCAAGTCGGCAACTTTCCGGTGGGTTGGAACGAATGGAACGGCAAATATCGGGATACGATTCGCAGCTATTGGCGAGGCGACAGCGGGACGGTTTCGGAGTTTGCGACGCGGTTGTGCGGCAGCAGCGACTTGTACGAATCCAGCAACCGTCGGCCGTACGCCAGCGTGAACTTTGTGACGGCCCATGACGGGTTCTCGCTGCAGGACCTGGTTTCGTACAATGATAAGCACAACGAAGCCAACGGCGAGGAAAACCGCGACGGTGATTCACATAATCAGAGCTGGAATTGCGGTGCGGAGGGCCCGACGGATGATCCGGAAATCCTTCAGTTGCGCGAACGGCAGAAGCGGAACTTCATGGCCACGCTGTTCCTTTCGCAGGGCATCCCCATGCTGCGGGGCGGTGACGAATTGAGCCATACTCAACAAGGCAACAACAACGCCTACTGCCAGGACAACGAACTGAGCTGGTTGCATTGGGATCTGGACGAGCAGCAGCAGAGGTTTTTGGATTTCGTTGGTCGGGTTGTCGAGTTGAAACGTAGCGAGCCGGTGCTGCATCGGCCGAAGTTTTTCCAAGGCCGGCCGATCCGCGGCACCGACCTGAAGGATATCCACTGGCTGGAACCATCGGGCGACGAGATGTCCGACGAAGGCTGGGACGCCGGTTTTGTGCGTTCGCTTGGCGTTCGCCTGAACGGAAACGCGATCCAAGAAACCGACGAGCAGGGCAGGACGCTGGTCGGTAATACCTTGCTGCTGCTGTTCAACGCGGATGCCGACGAAATCGCTTTCACGTTGCCGAGCTTAGACGTCGGGGAGTGCTGGGTGCTGGAGTTCGATACTTTCACCGACCCTCCCGAAGTCCCCCAGTCTTCCTCCGAGGCATCGTACCTGCTGCAGGGACGCTCGGTGGCCGTATTTCGGCTGGTTTCTTGCGAAGCGGAGACAGAAGCGGAACCCGACGATCGATAAACCTGGCTCGCACATCGCTCGACCACCTTTGAATTTTCACGGATTGTAAAGAAAGGAGAGGCTGGCGTTATGGAAGCTGACCCCCTGTGGTACAAAACGGCTATCGTTTATCAGTTGCACGTGAGGTCATTCTGTGATTCCAACGGGGACGGGATCGGCGACTTCCGTGGCCTGACGGAAAAGCTGGACTATCTGCAGGATTTGGGCGTCACGGCGGTTTGGTTGTTGCCGTTTTATCCGTCGCCGCTGAAGGATGACGGCTACGACATCGCCGACTATCGGAACATCCACCCCGATTATGGGACCCTGAGTGATTTCCGCGAGTTTTTGCGTGAGGCGCATCGCCGTGGTTTGCGGGTGATCACCGAACTGGTGTTGAATCACACCTCGGACCAGCATCCTTGGTTCCAGCGAGCCCGGCGCGCTCCGCCCGGCAGTCCCGAGCGGGATTACTACGTATGGAGCGACACGTCCGACAAGTATTCCCAAGCGCGGGTGATTTTCCAGGACTACGAGGCGTCCAATTGGTCCTGGGATCCGGTGGCCCGCGCCTACTACTGGCATCGCTTCTTCCATCACCAGCCGGACTTGAATTACGACAATCCGTTGGTGCAGCAAGAGCTTGCCAGCATCTTGGACCATTGGTGTTATCTGGGTGTCGACGGATTGCGGCTGGACGGCGTGCCCTATTTGTTTCAGCGTGAGGGGACGACTTGCGAGAGCCTGCCGGAGACGCACGATTTCCTGAAGCAATTGCGGGCTCATGTCGATTCCAAGTTCAGTGGCCGCATGTTCCTGGCCGAGGCCAATCAGTGGCCCGAGGACACGTTGCCCTATTTCGGCGACGGTGACGAATGTCACACCGCGTTCCATTTTCCGCTGATGCCGCGGATGTACCTGGCGCTGCAGATGGAGGATCGCTTCCCGATCATCGATATCCTGGACCAGACACCGCCCATCCCGGATAACTGCCAGTGGATGTTGTTCTTACGGAACCACGACGAATTGACGCTGGAGATGGTCACCGAGGAAGAACGGGACGTGATGTACCGGTTTTACGCGCGCGATCCGCAGGCCCGGCTGAACCTGGGTATCCGGCGGCGGTTGGCGCCGTTGTTGGAAAACGACCGCCGCAAGATCGAGTTGCTGAACGGGCTGCTGCTATCGTTGCCCGGGACACCGATCATCTATTACGGCGACGAACTGGGAATGGGAGACAATATCTATCTGGGCGACCGGAACGGCGTGCGAACGCCCATGCAATGGAGTGCCGATCGCAACGCGGGCTTTTCACGGGCGAACCCGCAACGGCTGTACCTGCCGCCGATCATCGATTACCAGTATCACTACGAATCGATGAACGTCGAAACGCAGCGGACGAACCCGAATTCTCTGCTGCAATGGATGCAGCGAATCATCCGGTTACGGCGTGAGGTCCGTCCGCTGGCCGAAGGGGATCTTGAATTCCTGCATCCGGCCAATTCCAAGGTACTGGCCTACGTGCGCCGGCTGCAGGACGAATGCGTGTTGGTCGTGGCCAATCTTTCGCACACGGCTCAGTTCGTCGAACTGGACCTGGCCGCGCACGAGGGCAAGACACCGGTCGAGTTATCGGGACGCACGCGGTTTCCCCGTATCGGCGAGTTGCCTTATCTGTTGACCATGATGCCCTATGCGTTCTACTGGTTCATCTTGCAGCCGGAATCGCACGAGGCGCAGTCATGGGAATCGCGATTCGAGCTGCCTACGCTGGAAACGCAGGAGACGTGGACCAAAGTCCTGGAAACGCCCGCACGTGAGGAACTCCAGCGGGCTTTGCCCGGTTATCTGGTATCCCGCGTTTGGCACCGCCGGCCCGGTGTTCCGCTCCGCCGCGTCACGATCCGGGATCATGTGCCGTTCGTACGGTCCGAGGCGGGGACGGAAGTCGAATTACTGTTGGTCCGCGCCGAGTACCAAGACAGCGTGGATGCCACGTACTTGATCCCGCTGGCCTTTGCGGCCGAAAGCGAAGCGGTGCGGACGGGTGTCGACTTTGCCGAGATCACGATCGCCCGCTTGAGCGTCGAGCATAACGGGATGAGCGAGACAGGCATCTTGTACGACGCGTTCGGGCAACCGGAGTTCTGCCGGGAATTTCTGGACTCTGTCGCAGCGCGTCGCGAAACGGAAACCGCTCAGGGTCGGTTGATCGCTCGGCCCACCTCGGCTTTCGAACGGATACGCGGCGACGCGGACCAGACGCTCCAGCCTGGCCAACGTCAGGAGAAGCAGAGCAACAGTGTTGTCCCGTTGGCCGATCAGTTTATCCTGAAGTGGTTCCGCCGCTTGGAGGAGGGGATTCATCCGGAATTGGAGATCGGGCTGCACTTGACCGAGTCGGCCAGTTTCCCTCTCGTGGCGCCTGTTGCCGGCGCGATCGAGTACCAGCCACGCGGCGGGCGACCGATGACCGTGGGCTTGTTGCAGGGGTTCGTCGAGCATCGGCGGACGGCTTGGGAAGAAGCGTTGGATATGCTGGAAGCCTATATTCGAGCGGTCTCCGTCGATCCGCCGCTCGATCCACCCGCCGACCTTGCGGCCGAACATCGACCTTTTTTGCGGCTGAAAGATACGCCTGTGCCGGAGGATGCGCGACGTTTCTTTGGAGGATACCTCCAGTCGGCCGTACGGCTGGGTCAACGAACGGCCGAACTGCATCAAGCCTTGGCCATGAACGAGGACGATCCCGCGTTGCGTCCCGAGCCGCTGCTGCCGTTCCATCAACGGGGGCTGTACCAGTCGATACGCAACGTGCTGGGACGATCGTTTCGCACGCTACGTCAACTGCTTCCGGAATTGCCCGAGGACTTGCAAAAGATGGCTGGCAAGGTACTGGAATGCGGCGGAGATCGCCTGACGGCGATGCGCCAGGCTTTGCCGCAGGACCTGAAAGCCACTCGCATCCGCTGCCATGGCAATTTCGGCTTACCCGACGTACTCTGCCACGCCGATGACGTGGTGATCGTCGATTTCGAAGGCGATCCGGACCTGTCGATCAGCCAGCGCCGAGCCAAGGCCTCGCCGTTGCGCGACGTCGCCGGCATGTTGTGGTCGTTCGAGCGGGCGGGGATGTGCGCCTTGCGAGATTATTGCGCGGTGACCGAAGTGGATGGTCCCGAGATGTGCCGCTTGGCCAAATGGATCGATTATTGGTTGGCTTGGACAGGCGCCGAATTCCTGCGATCTTATCTGGCTACGCTCGGGGATTCGCCGTTGATCCCGCACCCGCCACGCGCGCTGCAAACCCTGCTGGATCTGTACTATGCAGAGCGGAGTGCGAACGCCTTGGAACATGATCTGAAAAACCGCTCGCCTGACTTGGGGCTGTCGCTCAAGCAGGCGAAGCGGTTGCTCGAAGAAAGCGTCGAACCAGGGGAGTAGCATCACCATGTCTCGCGAACCGCTGTCCACCCTCGCCAGATTGTACGGGGTCCGCTCGACCTACGTGGACGTATGGCAGCGCCATCAACGTTCCCCGGACGAATCCGTGCTAAGAATCCTGCAGTTGCTGGGCGCTCCGGTGAACTCGATCGACGATGCGCCCGTCGCGGTGCGATTCCGTCGCCAAGAGATCTGGCAACAGTGGATCCAGCCGGTGTTGGTGGCTTTCGAGGGCTGCAAGACGGCCGCCCGTTTGCAATTGCCCGAATCGATGCAGGACGCCAACTACCAGTGGCAGATCGAACGGGAAGATGGCCAGACGATCACGCGATCGGGGCGGGTAGCCGATCTGCCCATCTTGCGGCGGCGGTCGATCGAAGGTGTGACGTACACCCGGCGATCGATCGATTTGCCCGAGGGTTTGCCATGGGGATATCACCGCTTGCGTTTGGAGGTGGGTGATCGGTCATGTGAGAGCCTGGTGATCGCCGCACCCTTGCATGCGTATGACGAATCCTGCGACGATCGACAAAAGATCTGGGGCGTCTTCCTGCCCTTGTACGCGCTCCATCGGCAATCGAACCGCAGGTCGGGCGACTTTTCGGATCTGGAAGCCTTGATGCAGTGGACAGCAACGCGAGGCGGTCGTCTGGTCGCCACATTGCCGCTGCTGTCGACGCTGTGGGAATTGACGGATGATCCCAGCCCTTACAATCCGGCCAGCCGATTGTTCTGGAACGAGTTTTATGTATGCCCCGAGCAGACTCCCGAGTTTCCCGCTTGCACAAGTGCCCGGCAATTGTGGAGCCACTCGCCGGCCAGCGGCGCAACCCCACCCTCGCCGCTTCCGGGACTGATCGATTATTCGGCCGAGATGCAGCGGAAACGGCGGGTATTGGAGGCCTTGGCGGCAGAATTCTTCCAGCAGGATTCGACGCGGCGCGCCGAGCTGTCTGCGCACTGCATCGACAACCCCGAGCTGGAGCGGTTTGCCAGATTTCGCGCGGTGGGCGAACGGCAGGGGATCGGATGGCCGGCCTGGCCCGAACGGCTCCGCGACGGGACGATCGCCGAAGGCGATTACGATCCGTCGGTCTTCCGGTACCATCTGTACACGCAGTGGCAGGTCGATCGGCAGCTCGATGCATTGAAGGACCGTGCCGACCGCTTGCAGTTGTTGTGGTACTTGGACTTTCCGCTGGGAGTCAACGGCGGCGGCTACGACGTGTGGCGCGAACGAGATATTTTCGTGCGCGAGGCATCGGGCGGGGCACCGCCCGATTCCTTTTTTACGAAGGGGCAGGACTGGGGCTTTCCCCCGCTCCATCCCGGTCAGCTACGCCAGCAAGGCTACACCTACTTCATCCGCGCCCTGCGGAACCACCTGCAGCATGCTCGTGTTCTGCGTTTCGATCACGTCATGGGAATGCAGCGTTTGTATTGGATTCCACGAGGTTTCGCGGCGCACGAAGGCGCCTATGTCCGTTATTCGCTGGAAGAAATGTGCGCGATCCTGATGATCGAATCCCACCGTTTCCGAGCACGGATCGTCGGCGAAAACCTGGGAACCGTTCCGGTAGCGGTGGACCGGGCATTGTTGCGTCACGGCATCGACGACATGTACGTCCTGCAGTACGAGACCAACCCGGAGAAAGGTCCCACATTGCGCCGCGTCCCGGCAACGACGGTCGCCAGCGTTAATACCCACGATATGCCTCAGTTCGCAGCCTACTGGCAGGAACTGGACGTGCAGGACCGGTTGGAGATGGGGTTGTTGTCCGAGAGCGAGGCGGAGCAAGAACGGCAGCGGCGTCAGCAGTTGCGACAGCAGTTGGTCGCGTTTCTGGCCGAGCACGGGTTGTTGAACGCGATCGATCCTACTTGCGAGCAGGTTTTGGAAGCCTGCCAGGCCTTCCTGGCGGCCAGCGATGCCGGCGTCGTATTGGTCAACTTGGAGGATTTGTGGGGCGAGACCGAACCGCAGAATCGTCCGGGTACGTACCGCGAGTACCCGAATTGGAGGCGCAAAGCGCGATACTCTTTCGAGGCGTTTGCCGATATGGATTCAGTAGGAAGGATCCTGCAGACGGTCGACCGTCTGCGTCGTCTGCCACGCAACTCAAGCAAAACGGGAGTATGACGTTCGATGTCGAAAGGGATAGATACGGATTTGGTGTTCCCGCAACCCGTGCATGGCATCCCCGGTGCACTGCGGCAAGACGATGGAACGGTCCACTGGCGGCTTTGGGCTCCGAAGCATGAAAGCCTTTCGCTCGTCATCGATCCCGCGGGACAGCGAACCGAGCACACCATGACGGTGGATGACCACGGCTACCACCGATTCGCTACGGACGCGGTGCAGGAAGGGACTCGGTATGCCTTTCGTTTGCCCGATGGCCGCGAGTTGCCCGATCCTGCCTCGCGGTGGCAGCCTGATGGCGTCCACTTGCCGTCCGCTGTTTTCTTTCCCGAAATGTACCAATGGTCCGATGCGTCGTGGCGAGGCGTGCAGCGAGAAGATTTGGTGATCTACGAATTGCACGTGGGTACGTTCACCGCCCAGGGCACGTTCGATGCCGTGGTACCGCGTTTGGCCGAATTGAAGGACTTAGGAGTGACGGCCATCGAATTGATGCCGGTGGCCCAATTCGCCGGGGATCGCAATTGGGGCTATGATGGTGTCTATCCGTACGCCGTCCAAAACAGCTACGGCGGCCCGCGAGCGTTGCAACGCCTGGTCGATCGTGCGCATCAGATCGGACTGGCCGTCATCCTGGACGTCGTCTACAACCACTTCGGCCCGGAAGGAAGTTATCTGGGAAGCTTTGGACACTATTTCACGGATCGATACCATACGCCGTGGGGCGATGGGGTCAACTTCGATGGGCCGTGGTCGGATGCCGTGCGACAACTGGTTCTGGAAAACGCTCGGATGTGGGTCCGTGACTTTCATGTTGACGGTTTGCGGCTGGACGCAGTCCATGCGATTTACGATTTCGGGGCGCACCACATTCTGGCCGAATTGCAGGAACAGGTCCAACAGATCGCCCGCCAGCAAACTCGAACCGTCCATGTCATCGCGGAAAGCAATCAGAACGACGTCCGGCTGATCGATCCGCCATCGCGTCACGGACTGGGTTTGGACGGAGTGTGGAGCGATGATTTTCACCATAGTGTCCGCACGCTGTTGACCGGGGACCTGGACGGCTATTACCAGGATTTTGGGCGAGCCGAGCACTTGGCCAAGGCATACGAGCGGGTATTCGTTTACGATGGCTGCTACAGCCCGTTTCGTAAACGACGGTACGGCAACCCTGTCGAGGACCGTGACCGGACTCGGTTTGTGGTCTGCGTGCACAATCACGACCAGATCGGCAACCGAGCCCTCGGCGATCGGTCGGCCACTTATCTGTCGCAGCCGGCTCAGCGTCTGGCCTGTGGCTTGTTGCTGATCTCGCCTTGTGTGCCGCTGCTGTTCATGGGCGAGGAGTATGGTGAGCCCCATCCGTTCCCGTTCTTCTGCTCGTTTGGCGACCAGGACTTGATCCGGGCGGTGCGTCGTGGCCGCCGGAAAGAGTTCGCCGCATTGGATTTCCAATGGGGCGACGAGATTCCCGATCCGCAGGACCGGGCGACGTTCGATTCGGCAAAGTTGACGTGGCAATGGCCTGAGGGCACCTTTCACGCTCGTTTGCGACGGTTGTACCGCGACCTGCTGGCGGCCCGTCGACAGTGGCCGGCCTTGCGAGATCGACAAAACACGACGGCTTGCGTCCTTGCGGCGACCGATCGCGATCCGTGCAAATCGCCGTTGCTGCTGGTGCAACGTGGCCAGACGCCTTGCGTGACGGCGATCGCCAACCTGTCGTCCGATCAGCAGCCCTTGCCCAACGTGGATGGAAAAGACCTTTCGTGGATGTTCAGCACCGAGTCGACCGAGTATGGCGGTCTGCGGGCCTTGGAAGGCGAACCGGTGGAGATGCTGCCATACGAAATGTTGATCTTCGGGGAAAGGGAAACAAGATGAGCGAACAATCCAAACCACACGCCGCCTTGGTCGCGGCAGTCCAGCAGCGATTGGATCGGCAGCGATGCCGGCCTCGCGCGACCTACCGGCTGCAGTTTCAACCGGGGCAGTGCACGTTCCGCGATGCGGCCGAATGGGTACCCTACCTGAAAGCCCTGGGGATCAGCCACGTCTACGCCTCGCCCTACTTGATGGCTCGTCGAGGAAGCTCGCACGGCTATGCGGTGATCGATTACTCACGGCTGAATCCGGAACTAGGCTCGGACCAGGACTTCGAGACCTTGGTCCAGACCCTGCATCAGCATGGCATGGGCCAGATCCTGGATGTCGTCCCGAACCACATGAGCGCCGCGCCCGGCGAAAACCACTGGTGGACCGATGTCTTGGAGAACGGCCCCAGTTCGCCTTACGCCGACTATTTCGACATCGACTGGAATCCCGTCAAACTGGAACTTCGCAATAAGATCCTGCTGCCGATCCTGGACCGCCAGTTCGGCGACGCACTCGAAGACGGATGCCTGAAGCTGGCCTACCGCGAAGGAGCTTTCTTCATTGATACAGCGGGGTGCTCGCTGCCGGTCGATCCCAAAACCTACGATACCATCCTGGCTGCGGGGTTGGATGACTTGAAAGCCACGATGTCTGCCGACGACCCGAAATTGCTCGAGCTGGAAAGCATCTTGACCGCCGTGCAGCATCTGCCGGACCGAATCAAGACCGATCCATCGTCGGTCGACGAGCGACAGCGCGAGAAAGAGATCATCAAAGGCCGAATCCGTCGGCTGCTGGAGGATTCACCGGAATCGGCGGCCGCGATCGATGCCAATGTGCAGCATCTGAACGGCGATTCCGGCCAGCCTGCTAGCTTCGATGATTTGGAACGATTGCTGAACGCTCAAGTCTATCGATTCGCGAATTGGAGAGCCGCATCGGACGAAATCAACTACCGCCGTTTTTTCGATGTGAACGATCTGGCCGCCGTTTGTACGGAAGAACGACAGGTCTTCGAAGACAGCCATGCTTTTCTGCTGGATCTTTTGGCCCAAGGCAAAGTCGATGGACTGCGAATCGATCACGTCGACGGGCTGTTCGATCCTCTGGAGTATCTCTGGCGACTGCAAGAAGGCTACGTGCGGAAGATCGTCCGCAACACGTTGGCCAGCGTCGGCCCGTCGGAAGCTGTCACGACCGACACGTCGGAGGAACGTGATACGCAACTGGGGGATATCGAGTCGGATGTCTTCGAATCCGTCTCCCGTGCGTATCGATTGAAGGCTCCTTCTTTGCCAAGCACTTCGAGACCGCCCAGCGAGGGCGCCGAAGGCCAGAGTCTTTGCGAGCTGCGCCATCTGTGGCCCCTGTACGTGGTGGTCGAAAAGATCCTAGGGCCTGATGAACCGATCCCGACAGAATGGCCCACCGCCGGAACCACGGGCTACGATTTTCTAAACTCGGCAGGTGGCATGTTGATCGACCCGGATGGGTTCGAAGAACTAGTGAAGATCTACAGTCGATTCACCCAGGAGCCGACCGATTTTCTGCATATCGCCTACCGCTGCAAGTTGCTGATCCTGCGCGTCTCGATGTCCAGCGAGCTGCACTTGTTGGCTCATCGGCTGAATCGCATCTCCGAGCGCCATCGGTCCTCACGCGACTTTACGCTCAACGCACTGCGAGCTGCGTTGCGAGCCATCCTGGCATCGTTTCCCGTGTACCGGACCTACATCCACGGACCATCGGTCACCGACCGGGACCGCGACGTGATCGGACGGGCGGTGGCGCGAGCCAAGCGGCTGAATCCAGCGATGGGCACCGGGGAATTCGACTTCATCCGCGGGGTGCTGCTACTGCAAGAACCACCCAATCTTAACGATTCGGTCCGGCGCCAAAGGGATTTTTTCGTCGGTCGATTCCAACAGGTGACCAGTCCGGTCGTGGCGAAGGGAGTCGAGGATACGGCGTTCTACCGTTACTATCCTTTGACATCGGCGAACGAAGTCGGTGGGGAACCGGCGCGGCCAGCCTGGACCGTCCAGCAGTTTCACGAAGAAAACCAAACTCGGCAACAGACGCATCCCGCATCGATGATCTGCACCTCGACCCACGATACCAAACGCAGCGAAGACACCCGCGCTCGCATCAGCGTATTGGCGGAAATCCCAAAAGTCTGGCAGAAGGCCGTCAATCAGTGGGCGCGTTCGCATCGACTGCTGATACACGACGTCGAGGGCCAGCCGGCCCCCAGTCGCAACGACCAGTACTTGTTCTACCAGACGCTTGTCGGCATGTGGCCGCTGCAACCGCCCGACGAACAACAGCACCAGGAGCTGATCGACCGCATGGTCCAGTACCTGGAAAAGGCGACGCACGAAGCGAAAGCCCATACCAGTTGGATCGC
>REEF01000626.1 GCA_007695205.1 Planctomycetaceae bacterium | reverse complement strand
GTGACCAGTACCGGTTCGCCGTTGGACTTGTCAGCGAGTTCCACCACGGCTCGCGAAGCTTTTCTCAAGCTTGGCGACGTCAAGGGCGAGTTCGCCAGAAACCCGGACGGTGGCCAAAGCGACACGACGGTTTCCATCATCGACAGCGAGTTTCGCGGCGGTTTGACGATTGTCGGCGGCAGCGGCAGCGACAAAGTGCATCTCGAGCTGCTCCGCGTTCACGGTAGGACCGATGTCCGTCTCCACGGCGGCGACGACTTGCTGACCGTCATCGATTCGCTGTTCACCGGGCCGGTGCTGTTTGATGGCGGGCCGGGCGATGACACGCTGAAACTTGTCAACGTCGCGTTCCTGCACGATGTGGTGCTGAGGAACTGGGAAACGATCCTGCGCGATGAAGATTCACGGGACGACAAAGGTGATGACGAGCAGGATGCCGTGCGCGGGGCACCGGCGCTATTTGCGTTCGTGCCCAGGTCATCCGCCCGGGCCGCGGTCGGCGGCGCGTTTGGTCGAGGGCGTTGAATTCATGTCGCTTACTTCGCTTGTCAGTTACGACCAGGTGCCGTATCAAAGCGGGTCGTACCGGTTGACCCATCCCTGCTACCTGGCCGTTCTGCCGACGCTGTTCGGCGTCGAGCCGCCCCCCGTCCGTAGCGGGCGTGTTCTGGAGCTGGGATGCGCGTCGGGCGGAAACGTCATTCCCATGGCCCAGGATCTGCCCGACGCCGAGTTCGTCGGCATCGACCTTTCGGCTCGGCAAATCGCGGACGGCCGAGGGCTGCTCGCCGAACTGCAAATCGGCAACGTCGAACTCCGGCACGCCAGCATCCTGGACGTCGACGACTCCTGGGGCAAGTTCGACTTCATCATCTGCCACGGTGTCTACTCCTGGGTGCCCCGCGAGGTGCAGGACAAGATCCTCCGCATCGGTTCACGGAACCTGCGGCCCGGCGGACTATGCTACGTCAGCTACAACACGTATCCCGGCTGGCACCTGCGGGGCGTGGTTCGCGACATGATGCAGTACCACGTCGCCTCGTTCGACGATCCGCAGACCAAGATCGACCAGGCACGCTCGCTGCTCGACTTCCTGAACAACAGCAGCAAGCCGCGCAGCGAGGCCTACCGCCGGCTGCTGGCCGACGAAGCGGAAATCCTCGGCCGTCACAGCGATTCATACCTGTTCCACGAACACCTGGAGGAGGTGAACGAGCCGTTGTACTTCCATCAGTTCGTCGGCCGCGTCCACGACGCCGGTCTGGAATACCTGGCCGAGAGCGACTTTGTCGCTATGCTCGCCGGCGGTTTCGATCCGCAAACTGCCGCCATTCTCCAGGACGCACCGCTGTTGCGGCAGCAGCAGTACCTGGACTTTCTCCGTAACCGCATGTTCCGCGCCAGCATCTTGTGCCACGCCGATGCGCCGATCGACCGCTCGGTGCCGGCCACGCGGTTGGCACGTTGCCATGTGACGCTGGACGAAAGACTGTCGTTCGACCGCGCGGCGGTCGTCTCGTCCGAGACGCTCACCGCGACGGTCGGCCACGAGCGAGTCACGGCCAGCCGGCCGCTGACGAAAGCCGCACTCGATCTGCTCAACGAAGCCTGGCCAGCCGCCCTGGCGTTCGAGGACCTGGTCACCGCGGCCGCTGCCAAGGCGGGCATGTCGGTGGACGACGGCCGCGGTCAGGCCGCGGTGCCCGAATCCCAGCGGGCGATGCTGGCCGGCGACCTGATGACGTTGTTCACCCGGGGGCTCCTCCGCTTGGCTGTCGATCCCCCGTCGCTGGCGAGCGCCGCCGGCGCGACGCCGCGCGTTACGCCGTTGGCCAGGGCACAATCGCGGCGTGGTAACCTGGTGGTCAATCGACGTCACGAGATGGTGCGTCTGGCGGACCTTTCGCGTGCGTTGCTCCTGCTTCTCGACGGGCAGCACGACCGTACATCGCTGCTGAACTGGCTCGCCGGCGCGATCGCCCGCGGCGAATTTCGCGTCCATCGCGAAGACAAGCCGCTTACGGATTTAGACGATGCCACGCTTACGGAAATACTCGACGGCACCCTCCAGGCACTATCGGAACGGGCGCTGCTACTGGCATGACGCGGTGCCGAAACGACGTGACTCGGCAATTCTTGGCGACAATTACGGTCGCCGGGTGGAGTTCTGTCTTTTGCTACTCTTCGATTGATAATAATCGATGGGTGGCACTTGTCGCCCTATGCCCCTTCGCAAAACAGGATCGTGACTAACACGGAGGAGTCTTCGACGGCATCCACGGCATGAGGTTCGGCGCCGCTGAGATACAGCATTTCTCCGGCAGTCATTTCTTGAGTCTTTCCGCCGGCGGTGAAACGGACATGGCCCTCGAGGCACTGAACCATGATCTCGCCGGGAGTCTTATGCTCGGCGATCCTTTTGCCCGCTCGCAGAACCAATCGAATGACTTCCATCGCATCGGTCTTGAACAAAGTGCGAGTCCTCGTAGCGGCGATTTCTTCCTTCAGCGGTCGGATGTCGATAATCTCTCCAGGACGGGCATGGGCAATTGCCATCGTTGATGATCCTTTCTAATAAAGGAAATC
The DNA here is from genome assembly GCA_007695205.1 of Planctomycetaceae bacterium. Lineage (GTDB taxonomy): Bacteria > Planctomycetota > Planctomycetia > Pirellulales > Pirellulaceae > SKKK01. Next base: position 459 of record REEF01000626.1, on the reverse strand, counting down.
CAAGCGGAGCACCACTACGGTCAGCATGAAGTAGGCACGGATCGCGCCGGCCAAGGCTTTCTGTTGACCGCCGATGTGCTGATGCGACTGATTGAAAAACGCTTTCACTTCTGGGTTGGACTCGAACACCCGCTCGTAAAACCGACGCGTGATGGTCTCCGCGTTGGCGGCAACTAAAGGGGTGGTTTCTTTGGCGATTCGGATCGTTTTTCCCTCAGCATGTCGATGCGTTCTCTGTTCTTTTGGAGGCCACTGCCGATAATCCCTAACTTATACCCAAATGTATACGTTTCAATCTGCACGTCAAGGTGTACATTAAGGCGGTGCAAGAATTCTCCGGAGGGGAAAGAAAAAGGTGCCCGCTCCCCGAGTCCCAAAGTGCGTAGGCCAGCGCATCACGTGCGTGTGGGTCAGCCAGCGGACGAACTCGGTCAACTCCCCCTTTTTCCGTGGCCAGAT
>REEF01000074.1 GCA_007695205.1 Planctomycetaceae bacterium | reverse complement strand
GGCGCAGGCATCGCTGTCACGATACTGGTATTCTTTTCGGCAGAGGCTGTTTCTGATAACGTAGGCAAGGTGCGGCTTCCACGCTCAGGTTCTTCTTCTGAGGCTTTTGAACAGTGGTGATGAGAAAGTGGACACCGACCGCCCAAAACTGGACACCCCCATGGCACCAAGATTGAACGAAGGTGTCCAGTTTCGAGAAACGCGTCATGCGTCGTGCGAACTCGGGAGGCTGGTTCGGTAAAAAACGGTGACCTTGGCAGAAAAGAGCAAGCTAATTCCGCGATGCGAGATCCGTGTTTTTTACAAAAGCCGATCTGATCTGCGGAACACCCGCTCACCTCCCGATAGCCCCACCAACGGGCTAGCCTTTGGATAAGCCCCAGGACGCGCTCTGACGCGATTTCCGGCGAGTTGGCTAACGAGCCGCCCAGATCACGAACGGGCGCGAACGGGGCGCAGAAAAGCGTACAGGGGCGGATTCGGGGTAGCCGGGGCTGGCAGGCAGCGGAAACCGTCCATCGAGACGCTGCCTGCATACCGTGCGTCGCTGGCCTGGTCCATGTTCCGATCCTTGGACAGGACATCCGGCTCGATCACAGGCAGTACGCGATCGGAACTGGACGGGTGCGTAACTGTTGCGCACCGCCGCGATTCTAAGTCAGTTCGGGCCGACCACCCATCACGATGTGACCTGCGGGGGCAAACCCGCGAACGCGTATCGCCGTTTTGTAAGAAACGAGCATTTCTCACCGCTGCCCTGGAGCAAGCATAATCTCTTCCTGCAAAGTTGGCCTGATGCCTGGATTTTACAGATCGCTGGCCGTCGTCCCGAAAATCGAGCAGACCATTCCGTGAGTTCGACTTGAGCGTAGCAGGTTCCAGGTCCAGTCTCTTGTCCGTCAAATCCATCGTAGCTCCGTTCTCCCGCTTGCACGCGATGTCATCACATCTGACGCACCGTGGATTACCCTGGGTCATTGGCGTCCCACAGTTCCGGCATGTCCTCCGGGTAGATCACCTTCACCCCGGCGTCTTCGGCGATCAGGTTCATGTGCCGGGTATCCTCCCAGGTCACATCCAGGACGTGCAGCCCGTGTTTCTGGGCCAATCGCTGTACGGCCCTGTCGCGGACCATGCCGGTCGTCTTCTGAATCACTTGCGAGTACATGTCGGTGGTCTTCATCGCCTGTTCCCAATTTGCTCAAGACTGGCTGCGAATGGGTCAATCGTTCATTGTGCCCTCTTGAGCTGATGTCGTCGACTGCCAGATGTCCTTCCTGTATGGCCCGTAGCCGTAATACTTTGGGCGATCGTCCAGACGCACATGCAGCCATGACACACCGCCGCCGGCAGTGCTGAGCCACACGGGCCGAGATCCCACCCGCCGCAACATGGCTTCGCCAACCGATCGCCAAAGCCCATGCCACTGTGCTTCCGGCGCGTTGCGGACGAACGCTGCCAGATGCCCGTAGGCGGACGGAGAAGTGAGCGGGCGGGGCACGACCATGATCGCGTCCCGACCGAGATTTGAAAACACGACGACGCCCTCATCGGACACCGGCCCAAAGTGCTCGGCGAACGCCTCGGGATCGGGCCGCCGGGCCAAACCGGGACTGTCCAGCAAGACGAACTCAAACGGTCGAGTGATCGTGGAGTCGGTGACTGGCGGAGTTTCCCAACGGAACGCTGTGTAGGGGGCGTCCGCCAACTGGGCGTTGAACAACGAGCGGAATGCGGTGTCGTCCTGCCAGGCCCGCACGGCATCTGCAAAACTCGCTGGCTGGGCGTTGAAATCGACGGCGAAACGCAGACCGCGTATCCCACGCAGTGGTTCGTTTCGGAAACTCCACATCCGTCCTGGTCCCCTTGCTTTTGCGTGACAGAACGTCCGGTCCCGGTCCACACCAGCGCCATGTGCCGACAGCGTTAGTGCGGAGCCACTTCGATCCGCGGTCCCACGTTCCAACCTATTTTACAGAGTCGCTCGTCCCTTTCCACGTACCGCTCATCACCGCTGGCCAGAGCATGTTCGGATCACTGGTGCCAGGATCTGCGGTGCCGTATGGTGCGTAACCGTTTCGCACTACCGGGAATCGAAGTCAGCTCCAGTCGCCAAATCGTAAAATTCGCTATCTTTGAACGCCCTTATGCCCGGATTTTACAAATCGCTGGCTGTGTGGTCTCAAACGGGGTGGCGAAGTCGTCGTTGCTCATGTCAGCACGTAGTGTATGAATTGGACAGCAACTGCCCCGCTAACGGGCTAGCCGCCGTAGAAGCTTCAGGACGCACTCTGACACGAGTTCTGGCGAGATGGCTAACGGGGGCGTCGTGATTGGGAACGGGCGCGTACGGAGCGGAGAAAAGCGCAGAGTGGCGAATTCTGGGCGGCGGGGGGCAGTTGTTAAATCGGTGCCCGTTTTCGCTGATCGAAGTAGCGTCACGAATCGCCCTGGTGCATGTCCGCTCCCCGTCGCCAAACCGTTTAACGGTTCAGATGCGCAAACGTCACATGAATGTTGAACTCGTCCGTGCGGGATATGACTCGATAACGCTCAATCATACGGTTGTCATCTGGACAGAATACCAGGTGGCGTTTCTTGAGAATGTCAACTAGCTCGTTGGTGGGGATGTCAAACAGACCTTTGCAGACTCTTTCGATCTGCCGCGTTCTTCCCGAAGTAGGGTCAACGGTGTAATTCCACAAAGTTACCCAAGCAAGCGCAATCGCCTCTGTGTAACGAGCGTCATCCAGCTTTGCTTCATCGCACCAGGGTGACAAAAACAACCACAACTCATCAGTGAAGTCAACGACTTTCATCAGAAAACCAACCTCTGCTTATCGCCCGTCCGCCAAACCCACTCGGCACCTTCTCCACCAATTCCCGATGCACGACGCTGCCCCGGCTCGAAGCCACCCGAGGTACCGCCCGGTCCAGACCGGTCCACACCAGCGCCATGTGCGGACGTTGGTAGTGCGGGGCAACTTCGATCCGCCGTCCCACGTTCCAGCCGATTTTACCACGGCGATGGGCTTTGTCCACGTACCG
>REEF01000075.1 GCA_007695205.1 Planctomycetaceae bacterium | reverse complement strand
GCCTCACGCATGCAACGCCACCGTGATTGTCAAGAAACTCCTGGCCGGGTGCTTAGCATCTAGTCGCACAGCACCTGGAAACCGTCCATATCGGCTCGCGGCCGCTGCTGGAGCAACTGGTGGATGGCATCGAAGGTCCGCAGGATCCGCTGATAATCGGGATCGTCGGTGGTCGCGAACACGGCCGGATCGCAACGCTGCGTACCGCCAGCGTCCTGGGCCAACGGGGCGAGCAGGAAGCTGTTGTTCTGCGGGTTGGTGATCCGCGTGTAAAACTGACGCGGGATCCCCTCGCTGTGGCATTGCACGCACCGTCGCGAAGCGACCTCGTCCAGCGTCGAATCCAGTTCCGGCGGCAACATCCGGCGGCTGCCCAGCGCCGCCTTGTGATTGGACGACGACGTGCCGTAGTACGGGATATTCAGATCCATCCACAGGTACATGCGTCGCCGATCTTCGTCCGGGACGTCGATTCGAGGGTTCCCATGCTGGTCGGGATGTCCGGTGCGAAGGATCTCGGCCAGCTTGCTAGCAGGGCTGCCCCAGCGGCGCGGAGCGATCTCCAGCGTATTATGTCCGGCTCCGTTGATCGTCCAGATCCACTCCACATAAGGACTCATCCCACGCACCGAATCGTATTCAGCGCCCGAGGGGCTGCCGTGCAAATGCCAGTTCCATTGGCCTTGCGTTCCCGTTCGGCTCAACACATCGTACGACACGTTGAAAAAATCCGTCAGATCGCCGCTCAGATCGACACCGCCGGGCTGCTCGTGTGCGTGATGGCACGACACGCAGTTGCGGTCCAGCACCGGCTGGACCACCTCGCGGTAGCTGAACCCCTGGACGCCCCAAGCTGGTGTTTGCAGCGACTGGACCAATCCGGGCATCGCCGTTTGACGCCCGCGCGCGACCGCATAGTTCCGGTCGGCGTGGCAACCGACGCAACCCTGGACCTCGCCGGGCATCAGGTGCGTAAAGGTCCGCATGCGTTGCAGCGCGCGGCCCTCGCCGTCCAATGCCAGGAAGTAGATCGGCACCTCGGCGGGCACCTGCATCGCCACGCTGCCGTCGTCGTCCACGTCCGCCATCCCCCAAACCTTCTTTGCGGCATAGGTGGCTCCGGCAGAGACCAACGGAAACTGGAACCCGAACACGGCGATGTTCCGCATCCCCTGGCCGTCCGGTCGCAGGTTGACCTGCGGTGTGTGCGTGCTCTTTTCGACCTCCTGAATCACGGCGATCTGCTTGATCTCGCCGCGTTGTACATCGGGCTCCAATCCGTGATACACATCCTGCACGTAGACGGTCGCCCAGGCTCCGGACACGCTGCCATCATCCGGCAATTCGACGCCTTGGTCCAGGAACATGCCGCGAACTACCGGCGGCGGTTCCGTTTGGCGGATGGGGATCGGGCTGTAAAAGCCCATGTTGTCTTCGGGGTGCAACAACGAAACCGCGTTGGCATCGAAATCTCGCAACTGGATCGTGCCGCCCTTGGAGACCAAGAACCGGTTATCGCTCAACGCCCGCGGCTTTTCGTACTGGCCGAAAATACCGGTATCCAGCATCCCGTTGCCCCAGGGGCCGCCGCCCAGCCGATGAGCGTAGATGTCGATTTCGGGAGTCAAATTCCGCACCGCATCAGGTGAATTACCGCCGCGCGACGGATCGATCGCCACAATGCCACCCCGGCACGAACCGTTGTGGTTGGTCGCCGTGGCGATCACCTGGTTGGTCCCAGGGATCGGTTGCGCGTCCATAAAAGTGCCTGGTGAAAGAACGCGATTGCCGTAATAGCCTGCCAGACCCGTGCCGTCCGGGTTGATCGTCCACAAGCTTTGGATCGGACATGCCGCCCGATCGACATACTCCCAGCGAGTGTAGATGATCCGGCCGTCGCCCAGCACGGCGGGCGTGAAATCCATCAGATAATTGGACGACAGACGAGTTTGCCGCGACCCGTCGCTCTCCATCCGATACAGCACGGGGGACGTCACCACGTAGCAGTAAGCGTACGCGGGTTTGCGGTCCGAGATGAAGGCGATCCCGCCGTCCGGCAACCAGCAGGGGTCCAGGTTGTTATAGTCGCCGTGGGTCAGTTGGGTCAGTTGGCTGCCGTCGATGTTGATCGTGAAGATGTGGTAGTTGTGTTCTTCCTCCGGGTAACGCGAGATGTCTTCGATATGAGCGACCGGGTTCGAGGCGACATGCCCGCCTCGCCGCCAGGCAAAGACGACCCGCTGGCCATCGTGCGACAAATCGGCCGTGGTAATCATGCCCTCGCCAGCGTCAAAAATCTGTTGTAGTTCGCCACCATCCTCGGTCGGTGTAAAGCGATACAGTCCCCCACCTGGCCGAAAGCCTTCGACGTGGTACACGTAGACATGCGAGATGTCCAATGGGCGCCGCTTGACCAGCAACAGATCCCGGAACCCGAACTGGCCGCTCAGCAGTTCCTGACGCAAAGCCCGAGCTTCGGGGGTCCGCTCTTCCGGCGGGATTCGCAACTGGGCCAATTGTCTTTCGGTCAACGCCCGGTCATACACGGCGATCTCGGCCGCGCCCGGGTTGGGCGAATCGGGGTGCGACGACAGGAACTCGATGCGAATTTCAGTAACCGACTCAGGCGGGAAACCGATCAACTGCGGACCACGACGATGCTCCAGCGTGCCCGTCACCACTGGCTGCTGCTGGTCGTTGAAATAGACGCGGTAGTCCTTAAAGCACTCCAACAACGGGCTGGTCATCCGAGCGTAATAGACGATTTGCGCCGCTTCGACAGGCGATTCCCACCGCAGCGTAAACTGGCCTTGCTGCGTTCCGCGAACCGCCCAGTCGGCCGTTTGCTGAAAAGCGCTGGGATAGTTGCCGCTGATCGCGTTTTCGGGACGATACGCATCGCTGAACTGGCTGCTGGCCGACACCTGGGCTTGCGGAGCCCAATTCACGGGCGTTGGCTCCGCTTCGACGCGAGCTCCGAAAACCATGAGCCCAGCCACTGCCAGCACCACGCCACACCCTGACCGGATCGAACCTCGCATCGTATGCTCCTC
>REEF01000076.1 GCA_007695205.1 Planctomycetaceae bacterium | reverse complement strand
GCGTGATAAGCCAGGCTCAAAAAGTGATCACGCGTGTCAGCAACCCGATAATGGTTCTTAAAGGGAACGCCGCGGCTGATCAACTGCTCTGCCAGGTGCGGGGGGTAGTAAGCCATCTTGCGAAAGTCGCTACCGGTCAAGCCCGATACGGAATAAACATCGCAGGGCAGCGAGGTTTTCGTGCGCGCAAATAGCGTATCCATCTTGGGCAGATCGTCGTCCGCGACCAGCAAATCCACGTCTTCGCCTTTGGCGACATCGGGGAGCGTCTCGAACCAACGTAGAACGACATAACGAATTTGGCGTGCAGACAGCTCGCGAAAAAAGCTTTCCGCAGTAAAATGTCTTGATACATATCGGCGAGCTCTCGTGGTAGGTCGAAATAGAGCGCGCGCTCCATGTTTAAGCTTCGCAATGAAGAAGTGCCACTGTATCGCATCCACAGCATCAGCCCCTGCGTGAAATCTCAGATCAAGGATAGCCTATCCATCAGGCTCAAAGGAAAATCACAATAGGCCACGAAACCGTTCTGGAATCCGGACTACTGGATCGCCGGGAATCATGCCGGGCTTGTTCCAGGCATAGATCGGGCGATGCCACGTCTGGTATCGCCGCGCGATCGGGAAATACGCGTCGCCATCGCAAGCGTCGGCTTGGGTGATGATCTCGAATAACTTCTCACGACGGGACAGATGGCCCTGCCATCCGGTCGCCAGTCGATCACGGTCCAGTGTTTTTCCCGTCGCTAACTGGTAATCGACCATGCCAAAGTGGAACAGGAACAGGTTGGCGTCGATCCGGAAATTCCTGCCCTTGATCCGGTGCATCCCTGATCCCCATGTCAGCGGGCGAGTGGTGATGCACGGTTTGGTATAACGCGACGATACGTGAGCGAACTGACGTTGAGCCAAAAACGGAAGGCTTGGGTCCAAGGGATCTTCCGCTCGCAGATGCTGGCCTACGTCCAAACCTAAAGCCGACAGCGACGGTGGTAACCTTCGAGAACTAAGATAACCGCGCAGATCGAGGTCCAATTGCGGGTCCACGACGATGAATTCATCCACGTCCGTGGCGATGGCGATGTCGAAGTAGTGGTACAGCCCGCAGGCAATCTTGGACATCACACGCGCTCGACGCCGCATCGCGGGCACTCGCTCCAGCGGCTGATGCGGCAGACGCAATAGGTTCACCCCTTGAACGTTCTCGGGCGGTTGCTGGTCGTGGCCGTCCAGGATCACAAACAGGTTCTCGCGACCCAAGGCGCCCCCATAGTGCTCGATCCACTTCGACAGGAAGATCTGGTCGTTGCGAACGGTCGTCAAGGCACAGATGCGTTTCATTTCGTCGGGATCATCCCCAGCAGTGACAAGAACAGGTCGATCAAAAACGGTGCGGAAGTGTAATGTGATCGGCGTTTTCGTGAAACCCCATTTGACTATCGCTGCCAGCACCCCACAAAAGGGCACTTTCAGGGTCGCCTCGGGCAAGGTTCAAGGGCAGTGGATCGATTTCGAAGCATCTTGGCAGGGACCGAGTGCATTGGGTCGGCTGCCCCATCGTTTCGGGGCTTGAGTCACCGCTCGACTTCGCAGACAATGACGGCTCGCTACGGCAGTCTCCTCGTCTGGGAATACCCGTTGAAGTGAACACCCCCAACCGACCATCAATGCGAATCACTTGCCCCAGTTGCGGGGGCAAGGTCAAATTGCCACCGTACCAGGCCGGGCAACGGTGTGGCTGTCCACGCTGCGGGGCAGAAATCGTCGTGCCAGGAACATCTTCCTCGGGACCGCTCGAATCCGATCGTCCCGTTGCGGAACCGCCCAGCCCCAAACCAAAGCAGCCAGACCGGCCAGACGACGCGTTGGCAGTCGGAACGCCTCGGGCAACAGCGGCTGGCAATGCTAGCGTAGCGGCACAGGCGCCAGCGGCTGAGGCTTCGCCGCGTGCGACGGCCAAACGAACGGTCGTGTCGTACGAAGACGTGTACGGCATCTCGTGCCAGGTCTGCCAGACTCGATTGCACGTGCGGCCTCACCAAGCCGGGACATCGATCAAGTGCCCCGACTGTTTCTCCCAGGTGCCGGTCCCGCCACCTCCGAAACGCAAGCAGCTACCGCGGGCGGCCCGATCGGCGGCCCTGGATGATCCGTCGGCCGGCGGCCCGACTGGCGTCCAGACGGAGACGCAAAAGCTGTTGGAAAAAGCGCGAGCCGAACTGGAACGTGCCGAAGCCCAAGAGCGGGAGGAATCGCCCGACCGATTCACCGAGGGGCTGTTCGATTTTTTGATCGATGTGCGATCGGCCGTCTGGCTGGCAGTGCTAGCATGCTGGTTCTCGGTGGCCATGTGGCTGACGCGGTGGGCGATGTCTTTCCAGATTCGCGAAGAAGAGCAGGCGTCGCTCAGCCAGACGCTCAGCCTGATCGTCGGGCTGTTCGCGGTCGGGTGTCTGCTGAGTTTTCTGGTGGCGATCGCCGCGTGGGGCTGGGCACTGGTGCGCGATACGTCCGAGGGTTTGCGAAAGATCGCTCGTTGGCCCGGCGTGAACGTGTTGGCCTGGGACCGCGACCTGCGCTATGTATTTGCCGCTGGCATCGTGGCGGGCTTCCCCGGCGCCATGGTCGGCATCCTGTTGGGTTGGATCGCGATCAAGGGGCTGATACTGTACACGGCGGCTGCGACGTTGGCCGCCCTGTTTCCGCTGGTATTGTTGTCGATGCGGCAGGCGGATTCTGTGCAGGTTCCTTTCTCCGAAGGGGCCTGGGGCAGCATTGCGGAGCATCCTGCTCCATGGAACCTGACCTACTTGATGACGATTGTTCTGGTCATCCTGGGACTGTTTGGAACCGTTACGGCGATCCAGCACGGCGGGCTGTTGGGACTGGCCGGCGCGCTGCTGATGGCGTTCTGCATGGCAATGTATTTTCGCACGGTCGGACGCTTGTTCGGGCATTTGGATGATCAGAGTGTTGAACCTCGCCGCGCATCGTAACCCGGATTAAGCACCCGGCCATATATTTCTTGGTGGAATCGGGCGGAAGGGGTCGGGAG
>REEF01000077.1 GCA_007695205.1 Planctomycetaceae bacterium | reverse complement strand
CGTGGTTCGCAGTCGCTGAGACGGCGCGGTGGAAGGACGAACGACAGGATCAAGCAAGGTGGTCATGGATAGGTCTCCGGGGGTTACGGATGATGGGGAATTGCGATTGGGATCGGCGAGCAGTCGCTGCTAGGTGGGCAGCGGTTGCATCACCGCGTCCAGACGTTGGGACAGTTCGGGCAGTTGTACGGGTGTGCCGATGACCTGCCGCCTTTTGACGGCCAGATCGACCCAGGATGCCATGTTGTGATCGCCGAGCAGGATGGCCGATGACAGCATCTGCTGGGCTTTGCCGACGCGGATGGGCAGCTTGGGTCGGCGGGGCCGAGGCAAACGCGGCCTGCACGGTTTCTTGGGCTTCGGCTTGAGCAGTCGCCGAGGCCAGAATTCGATGGTCATGGGGTTGCTCCTTCCGGGGGATTTGCCGTGCGCGCAGTTTCCACGCGGACGGCAGGTGGACGGGACGAGATGGACAGAAAACACGACGTGCGGCGTCGATTCGTTCAGCGATCTGAAACGCTGGTGGGCGATGACGGCGGGGAACATGGGTCGAAGTCGGTCGGCCTATCCAGCCGTCAATAGGGGAATTTCCAGGTCGGCCTATTCCGGCAACGGGCACTCCCGCGATCGGGTTTCAACTGCTTGACAGGCACGGAATTGCAGCGACAATCGAGAATAAGCGGCAGGCGGGATAGCCCGCCGCTCCGGTCGGCCTATTCCCCAGCAGCGTGCCGGTGATAGGCCGTTCTGGATAATCATTGGTTCTGTCTCAGGAGGCCACAAGGGTAGGCGCATGAGGTTGCGATTCAGTCTGCGGACTCTGTTGCTGCTGGTTGCAGTCGCGTCGGTTGTGCTTGCCTGTGCGGCGCACTTCTACCCGATCTGGGAGTTGGAATCCCGACGACGGCGTACTCTGGATTACTTGAGCTGGAGCGGTGGATCTGATGCAGACCGAGAGATTCGAGATAAGTTGATGACAGCCGTCGCATCATCAACCAGTTCTTCTTTACAAACTCCACGCCTTGTTCTGGCGACCACTGGCGAGCATCGCGACCTCGGCTATGTCGTAACCGTCGATTGGGTATCACACGCACCGATAGCAGATGGGGTACAGATCACGTTTCAGGATGGGACCACGTCAAATGTCAAATTCATTGAGGAATTCGTAACACTAAACGACTCCTATGCGAAGGATGTCGTGCTTTTTATCGGATCTGTGTATCGCGACGAGTTTCCGCCGCCAGCAAATCGAACAAACGTCAACGACGTAGCTCTTGTTGCCTTGTTGTCTGGAGAGACGGTCTGTTCCAATCGCGTTGCTGTGGAGTCCCGTCAAGCACCATAGACAGAACCAAGCCGTGAACCGGAGCGGCCGGCGACGCCGATTTTGAAATGAGAGCCTTTGGCGGCCACCCGGTTACGGCTGTCGTTAGCCACTCGACATGAATACACCACTCGCTTGGCACACTGAATTTGCGAAAGTCATCGCATGCACGAAATGCACTGCTCATACATGTCGCGATCTACTCCGCGACTGTAACGAAAACGTGCCGCAACCGGGATATGTAGGCCCCGCCTACTCAGGAACTCGCGTCCTTCTGGTTGGTCAGAACCCAGGAACCCGCAAGTTGGCTCGGGAATCGCTTGATCGCACCTACGCGGCTGCCCTTCGTGTGTTACGCGACGAACCCACCCCGCAACGCTACGCGGAACTCAGTGCGATTCTCCGCGAGTTCATCCCCCATTGGCCCGTCACGAACAACTACTTTCCGCTCAACGAATGCGGCCTGATGCTTGACGACATCGCGTATTGCAATATCATTCGCTGCCGCACGATCGGAGACCGAAAGCCGAACCAAGAACTCGCCCGAAGGTGCGTCAGTGAGCATTTTGTCAACTGGCTTCGCTGGCTCGCCCCAAGAGTTGTGATCTTCATCGGCAAGTGGGCTTGGGAACATGGACATGTCGCCGTTGCAGACGCGGGGATTCCCTGCTCGTACATGAACCGTCAACGAAGCCTCTCGTCGATTGATCGCTCCGTGAACAGAGCAGAGGTGATTGCCCTCGTTCGGCGATTCCGTGACTAATCGGGTAGCCGGGCGGATCGCCCCGTCCGGCCCCCACACCACCGTACAAACGGGACCGCATACGCCGGTTCCGCGAAGTGGAGCAAGCTCGCTCCCGAGTGGCTTTCCCTCAGTTCACCAGCGGGTCAGCCTGGATCTTCCGCCGACGCTTCGGCGTGGATTGCCCGTTGGTGTAGATCCCCGGCCGGTCGGCGTCCAGGCAGCGTCCGCTGGCCCAGTTGCGGAGTCGATTCACGGTTTCGGCAGCGGTGACGGCGACGGGTACGACGTTCTGCGCCGATTCGGTCAGCGGCACGTCCAGCAGCGACGCCAGACGGCAGCAACTGCGGATCTCAGCCCCGGTCCAGTCTTGCGTGTTGGGCTTCGGTTGCTGCGGGTCCAAATCGAACAGGTTCAAGCAGATGTTCCAGATCGAACCCTTCTGGGACACGCTCGGCAGATCCAAGAAGAACACGCCATCGAATCTCTCGGCTCGCGCAAATTCCGGTGGCAGCTTCGAGATGTCGTTGCACGTGCAGACGACGAACACGTCGGAACGATGATCGTTGAGCCAGGTGAGGAACGTACCGAACAGACGGGCCGAGACACCACTGTCGGTGGCTCCCGAGTTGCCGACGCCGCTGAGCGCCTTCTCGATCTCGTCGATCATCAACACACATGGCGACATGGCATCGGCGATTTTCAGCGCCTGCCGGATGTTGGCTTCAGTTTGGCCCACCAGACTGCCCATCAGCGAGCCAATGTCCAACATCAGCGTGGGGCGGCCGGTTTCGTTGCCCAACGCCTTGCAAAACTGCGACTTACCGCAACCCGGTGGTGAAAGCAGCAACACCCCACGGGGACGCTTCAGCGGATTGGCTTCGCCCTGCCGGCGCATGGCCCGCGTGCAAAACGACTTCAGGGCGTCGAGCCCGCCCAGATCGGCAAAACATTCGGTGCCGCGATGCAACGTGAGCAGGCCGCTTTTCTTTAGC
>REEF01000513.1 GCA_007695205.1 Planctomycetaceae bacterium | reverse complement strand
GTTTTGGACCACCGCGTCGGATGAACCGCTTTCTATGTGATGCATCGTGGGCCGAAAAACGACTCCCGACACCCTTGCCATCACCGGGGGGCCGTTGATCGATACCGCGGATTCAACGCTTTCGTTTTGGCTGAGGCACATCGTCGGGTAGGGGACCTGCCATCGGTGGCGTTTCGAAGAATCGGCCCCCGTCGATCAATCGTGGATCCTCCGTCCGTTTGAGTTCCTCCATCAGTCGGCGTTCCAACCGCTCGCGAACCTCCGCATAGGCTGGGTCATCGGCCAGATTTTCGACCTCGTGCGGGTCCTTGGTCAGATCGAATAGTTGCAGACGAGGCCGTTTGCCGTAGACCAGTTCGTACAGCGGCTTCCACTGCGGATCATTTCGCTGGGTGACCAGCCAGGCTTTGGTCGGCCCGGCATCTTCATCCGGTAGCGTCACAAAAGTGAGCTCCGTCAATTCTTCGATCGTGGGAGGATCAGGCCCGTCCAGTGAATAAGGGTCGCCCAGCGGGTAACGGTCGGGCTTGAAATTGATGATCAACGAGTGATCCGCCGTGCGGATCGCCCGTTGAGGATAGGGGAGATAACCGGCTCGAGCCATCTCCACGTGACGTTCCCGACCGGTTATGACAAAGTCCCGTTGAGGGTCGACTTGGCCTTGCTGGTCGGACGCCAGCACCGGCCAAAGGCTGCGTCCCGTCATGACGTCGGGTATCGCCACTCCCCCGGCTTCCAGAAACGTGGGGGCCAGATCCATCAGGTTGACAAAGTCTTCCAGCACTCGGCCTTCGTTGACTCCCGGTCCGGCGATGGCCAAGGGAACACCGGTCCCAAAATCGTACAGGTTGCACTTGCCGTGCGGGAATCCCGGGGCACCATGGTCGCCGCTGATGACGATCAGTGTGTTGTCCAACTCGCCCAACCGTTTGACCTCGTCGATCAGCAGTCCGATGGCCGCATCAAAAGCATGGATTTCTCCGAAATAATCCACCAGATCTTCGCGAACGACATGGACGTCGGGCAAAAACGGCGGCATCTTGCCTTTCAGATCGTCCGGGTCCAAGCCCCACAGCTTTTTACCGGAACCCTGGATCCACTTGCGATGCACATTCGTGGGGCCAAACCAGTAACAGAACGGCTGGCCGTCCTGACGGTCCGCCAGGAACGCACGAAAATTCTCCAACACCTCGTCGTACAGCACTTGCTTGGCCCGCTCGATCGTTTCCCCTTCGGCGACCATCCGGGTCACGTTTTGCGAAAACTGATTGAAACGGCGTCCCGCCGACTCGTACGCGAACTCGCGACCGCCATACGGCGCATCGGGTGGCGTACCGGGACTCCAGACCTTGTACGTTTTGCCGATGTGGTAGCCGGCCTCGTTCAGCAGCAAAGGATAGGACGGTATCGCCATGTCCCAGACCGCGCCGCGCAAAATGGCAGCGCGACCCGTTCGCCAGAAGTATTGGCCCGACAACAACGCGCTGCGGCATGGCGTACAGGAGGGCGCGTTGACATGAGCGTTGCGGAACAGGACGCCTTGGCGAGCCAGCCGATCGAAATTTGGCGTTTGCAACACGTCGTTCACTCCGCCCGGACCGTCGATCTGGGCATAGACGCCCGCATGCCGCCCCCAATCATCGGCGAACAGGAACAGGATGTTGGGACGTGGCTCGTCGCCCTGGGAGGATTCCCAGCCGCCCAAGCCCCCGATCAGTGCAGCGACAACAAGGATCGTTGTTCTTGTCATGATGTTGGTACCTCCTGTCGAAATCGAAACGTATGACGATGATCCTAGTGTGCCAACCCTTCACGCTGGATGCAAGGGTCGGGTCGAAAGGTTCGCTGCCATCGGTCTTGGATGAATTGTCGCAGCTCTTGCGTCTGTTCCGCAACCCGTTTGACAAAGGGGTCCTGGTCTACATCGCCCAACACGGCTGCCATCTCGGCTACGTTGCGGAAGGTCATCTGGCGGAACGAATTGTCGAAGTCCTTCTTGCGGGTTTGATAGACCTGATCGCAGATATGCTCTTGGATTTGAATCAGTTTTCGCAGAGCATCGCTCCACAGCGATGGCGTCAGATGATCGGTTTGCAGCAGCAGCAACAGAGTCGAGTACGCGTGCCGCTGCTTGGCCAGCGGATAGGCATCCCATAGTTGCTCGTATCGATCGTGGATTTCGGACCAGGTGTCGAGTTGCCCGGTGCGGATGTCGTCGCGCAAAGTGTCGACATCTTCGGCGGGTACCAATTGGCCGCCCAGATTCACCCAATCCTGCTGACGTTGCCCTCCCAGACGATGCGATAAATCGTCGACACTCATGTCCGAATGCGTTCGCAGATAGTCCACAATTTGTTTGGCCGCGTAATAGAACGCCATCTCGCGGTAAGCTCGGTAGCCTCGCCAAACTTTGTTCAGCACGGTCTTTCGCTGCGATCGCTCCATGCCTTCACCGAAGATCTCCAGATCCGCCATCTCGGACTCGGGGCCGTTTACCAGACGCTGTCCCACTTGGATCAAGTCCTCGTCGCTCGCCTGTTTCGGGTCTTGCCCCTGCCGAAGGTAAGCGGCTTTGCCTGTCCAACGTTCCAGCAATGTGATGGCTTTCAGGATCTCTTCCACCGAATCCGGCGCGAAGGTAGCGAACTCGATCCGTTGCGTCTTGACCTTTCGCGTATCCCGCGCTTGGTATTTCCACTCGTTTCGAGCCAACGCGTAAAGATTGCCCACCCACCAGTAGGCAGGCGTCACCACCAGGCGATGATGAGCCACATCGTCGCGGACCAAGGAGAAGGGCAGCGGGATTTGCAATTCGTACGGATAGTCGCCTTTGGCCAACAGCACGAACGAGGCGAAGCGACTGGAATGCTTCAGCGTGGTGCACAACCCCGGCCAGAACCCGCGCCCGGCGACGATCTCCCCATCGTTGGCTCGGCTGTTATGGTTCGACCCGATCGTCGCACCTGCCGCAATGTTGCTCTGGCCCATCATCAACGCCGCCACCAGAAACGAATTGTTGTGGTGCTGTTCATGAGCGGGAAATACCAGATTGTTCAGGATCT
>REEF01000080.1 GCA_007695205.1 Planctomycetaceae bacterium | reverse complement strand
AACGCGCGCATGCGGCCAGCGGCCCACCGTTGCCTTTCGATGACCGTGTCAAGACCGGAGGACTCCAGGTAGGGTCTGAGCGCGGTCCAAGACGGTCCACCCTGGGCAAAGCGGCTACGGGTCGCCTTGGTTACTTCTTTCAGGAACTCGGCTCGTTCTAGGAAGTCCCGTAACTCAGTAGGTGTTTGGGGAGGACGACGGAGCGTCTTCTCCAGATGCCGAAGACGAGTTTCCTGTGCCCCCACGTAGGGTTCCAGAAATGCCAACATGCCCTCCGTTGATCGCAACATCAGTCCAAGCGTCTCCCTGCTTTTCGGCAAGGGCTTAACCGCGCTCGATGGCGAATCGGATTTCTTCTGCTTCTTCTGCTGCTTCGGCATGACTAGAGAACTCCAGCAAAGTGGGCTAGGCTTAACTGGGATTCTATCTCGGCGGTGGAATATTGCCAGAGGGCCGATGAAAGCAGATGGACGCGGATGGCATCCCAACGACAACCGGCTACCAACCTGAGTGGCTAAAGGTGAAGGGATGGTCGGACGCCTGGTGTGAACAGTCGGGCACGGCGAGGAAACGGGCACCGACACGCGCGGGGACCAAACCGAGCACCGCCAGGGCAAGAAAAACGGCCGGAATCGCATGTCCGGATAGCGAACACACCCTCCATATGAATATGCCGCGAAAACGGCCCGAATTTAGCTCCACGTCCACATGCTCACTGAGAAAACGGGCAAACAGGATGTAATCCCCTGATGCCAAACGAGTTCCGTCTGCCCTCGGCGAGGGCACGCCAACGGCAGTTGGGTAAGGCAACTTTGTTCGTTCGTTGCTTACGCCGCCGAGTTGTCCGCGGCCAGTTCGTGGGCGGTGGGAAGCTCCGAAAACGGCGACGATGCATCGGAAAGCTCATCTGGCACTTCGTATCGCCAAGGTCCGTTCGCTGTATCGCGTTCCGCGGTGACCAATCCTTCCTGGCGCAGACGGTCGAAGTGCCCGCGAACCTGCTTCACCGACCACGGGCGCAGTCGCCGAGCCAATTCGCGTGCAGAGGCCTGCCTCCAGACGCGATCTGACACCGATGCACCGATGGTCCCCATCCGCAAGAACGAATGGCGGCCTCGACGAGACCGCTGGAGTTGCTCGACCAAGCCGATCACGGTCGCCGACCTGACGTTGCCCAGATCTGCCAGTTCGCGGCGGGTGATCAGTTCCCGTCGTGCTGGATTCCCGCCGTACTTGTCCAGGTAGTCGAGTCTCTCCAGTTCTGCCTTGGTCAAGTTGTTCTGGCCGTGGCCGAATCTGGCGGACAAGTACACGTTGGCGCGGTTGATCATGTCTGCAACCAGAGGGTCCCGCGCCGTGGAACTTGTGTCGGTAGTCAGCGAACACAGCACGTTCCGCACCAGTTCGTAGTCATCGAGGTTGGCCACGGCTGCAGCCGGGACTTCCTGGTCCGGCCAGGATGAACGCAGGACACAAGCCCCCGCCAAGAGCGCCCGCAGAATCCGCGACTGCTGGAGACCCGCAAAATGAGCACCGGGTTGTACAGGCATCCGCGCAATCAGCGCTTCGATCCGGGGATCGTATTGGACGGTCGTAGGTACTTGCAACTCGCGTCCGCAAGCGTCGTCTGCCGTGGAACCGCGGGCGGCAAGCCAATCGACAACCGACGCTATCGCGTACTCGGTACAGACGAGCGAGAGCACCGGGCCTGGATCGTCTTCGACTTCGTACTCCGCAGTACTGAAGAAGACGACAGGACGCGACTGTGATGAGTCGCTCATCTGGATCGCCCAGGACGTTTCGCCGCACAAACGCTTATTATGAACCAGGGCGAGCTGCAAACCGTCGAGCGACTCCTCCAGCGTCTTCATGTCCTTGCGCTGGCGAACGTGAAGTACCTGGCCTGGACCGACTCCGCTGGTAAAATACCGCCAGAGTTCGCACTGCACCATGGCCGGGAATCCGCGGAAGTTCACGGCTAGCGACTGGCCGACCACCCCTGCGGCAATCGCCAGTTCGCCGAGTACGACGGCACGCGGACGCTCGGACAGTCCGGTGGGATCATTCAGCCTTGCCATGTGCCGTCCCTCCGTGATTCAGCGTGTGTTGGCCCCGATTCACACCGAGGTGTGAAGGGATGGCGGAGCTGTAAGGTATTTCTCAGCAAGGACTTCTGCTCAGACAACGCCATCAAGGTATTCCGCTCGCCCTCTTCCGAGAACCGTCGCGATACCTTGATTGCGTTGAATCGCACCGTGTCAATTTGAGGGGCCAACTACACGATTGGATCGTGGAAATGTGCTGTGGCCATCGCTAGGCGCAGCGTCGTATAAAGCATTCGAATATTGAAGCGTTGTCGTCAATCGAGTTTTGGTGGATCGAGCAACAAAAGAACCCTATCCTGATTTTCGATCACGAAGCTCCAGGCAAGCCATCAAGTCCCATTCTTGACGAACGCATAGCCGCCCAACAGCAGACAGCACGCGGAGGCCGCTGGCCGTAGGCGCGGCCGGCGAGAAAACGCAGCACGTCCCTGTTTTCCAGAAGCAGCCATTCCAAACCGCGGCTGGAAACAATTCCCAAGTATACTTGCATCATCCATCCTACGTATCACATTTTGCGTCCAAGATGCAAGCAAGAAGCGCAAGTCCCGCGACAAAAAACGGTCGGCTCCAGCCAGTCGTCTGAGGCAGTTTCGATGCACGGGCACATGGAAACAACCGTTTTCGACCGACCGGCGGCTCATCCGAGTGAATCAGCGGAGAGTCAAGGTGGAGTCTTTTCGGTCTGCTTTTTCTCGGCAAGGAGGCCGAGAAAAAGTGCCGTAGGCATCCGCAGGACAGGCCGAAAAGCAGCAGCCGGATGCGGACCTTGACCGGAGCGTACAATGAAGCTAGGCCGCCGGGCTGTTGAAACCCTGCGCCCCCAGCATGACGCTTCGAACCCAACAGGTAGAGTTCCAACTCCGGGTCTTTGCAGTAGCTTTGGTGGCCGACGTAGGTGAAGGGGTTGTCGGTGGTGCCGCTGCGGGCGGCTTCCAGGCCGAAGGCGCGGTGGGCATAGC
>REEF01000081.1 GCA_007695205.1 Planctomycetaceae bacterium | reverse complement strand
TTGACCTGATCGGGCTTGACCTGATCCGGCTTAGCCTGGTCGGGCTTGACCTGATCCGGCTTGACCTGATCGGGCTTAGCCTGATCCGGTGTCACCTGATCGGGTTTGACCTGATCCGGTGTCACTTGGTCCGGAGTAGCCTGGTCGGGCCCCTGAGCCATGACCGAGGTGGCCGTGCACGACGCCACAACGATGGCGACAGCTAGAAGAAAACGCATCGCAACGCCCTCCTTAACAGAGTTGAAGAAACAAACGCAACAGTATCCAGTCCACAGGTGTGCTACAACTGACGTTGTCCATCGCCGAACGGCCAAATCCTTTGGGTGGGCGGCCGTGGTAGTTTTTACCGATTACGACGAATATACCATCCAGTTTAACAAGGATATTTGGGCTCGACTAGCAGGGGCAACGGAAAATTTTCGGTTTTCTCCGCAAAAGCCAACTTTTCGTCGCGATGGCTCGAACGCTCAGCACCGAAAGGCTAGAATAACGGTCAGGAAGTCTGGGGCCGTGTACCTGAATCAGGAGGACCGTGTCATGACGTGTGTGCATCTAAAAAAACTGTATGACTTGTGCGCCGAGGAAGAACTAAAAATCGGCGGCAGTGACTTGGTGCGTATCGTATGCAAACAGTGTGGGGAACAGGAGGTCTGTCCTTCGGTGCTGATGGAACAGTACGAGGCCGAGCATCCGGAGGAAGTCGACTCCGAGAGTCGCGAGACCCCGTGATACGTAAGCACCGGGCCAGGTATTTCTTGGTGGAATCGGCGGAAGGGGCCGGGTTCAATCTCAGATGTCTGTGCACTAAAATCCGGTTCTGCGTGATTGTCACAATATAAACTGGATCAGGAGTCTTGTCGCATGAGCCAATCGAAACTTTGTCTGCCGGCACGAAGTGTGATTACCGGATGGGATTTTAGCACAGGCGAGGTCAAATGCCTGGCCTTCGACTTGACCGGTACGGTGTTAGCCGAAGTCCGGTTGCCGACGGATTTGTGGCGAGGCGAATCGTTGGACTCGGGTATCTCGGAGCTGAACCTGCTGCAGTTGGAAGGGCAGGCGCGGGCGAGTGTCCGCGGTATCGTGGCCGAACTGCGACGCTTGGGCCGGTTGCAGGATTGGGTGGCCGGAGGCATCTCGGCAACTCATCACACGGCAGGAAGAATTGACGAGAATTATCTGCCCGTGCGTCGCGCGATCTGCTGGAACGATCAGACGCTGGCCGCCTATCGCCAGGCGGGCGAACAACGGTTGGGAGGCCCTGAGGCGGTCAAGCGACTGATCGGCGGACCATGGGCCGACCGTTACACGCTGAGCCATCTGGTCAAGGATGAAGATGCCCAGGTGCAGGACCAGGACACAAAGTACCTGAAGCCAAGCGATTGGCAGCGAACTCGATATATCCTGCCACATGGCCCTTTGGCTGCTGGCTACCTGACGGGCCATTTCGATGTGATCAGCGTTTCTTCCGCCGCTTCGACGGGGATCATGAGCTTCGTGACGCGGCAGTGGAACCGCCAGATGTTGGACGCGCTGCAGAACGAAGCGTACCGCCATCTGGCTTGGGAACAATTGCCCACAATCGTCGATCATTACCGACCGGTCGGGCCGCTGGTCGAGCACCTAGCGAAAGAATGCAATTTGGATCTGGTGTCGCGTCCGCTGATCTATCCGACATCGGACGACCAGCAGGCAGGATTGGTCGGTGGCGGCGCGGTGAATGATGGGCAGATGGCGATCATCCTGGGCAACTCGGCCGTCGTGAATTCCTCGTCCGCCAAACTGCCCGATGTGGACGACCTGGACATCATGTGCCTGAACTGGGGACCGTACCTGCTGATGCGCTGTTACAGCAACGGTGCAGCAGCCTTGAACCGGGCGGTCGGAGCGGACAAAGGCTGGAAGAAGAGCGATTGGCAACAGTTGGAGGAAGAAGCGCGTGCGGTACCCGCTGGATCCAATGGCCATCGTTGCCTGCCGTTTTTCGACGCCGAGCCGTCTTTGGGTATCGATAACCAGCAGAAAGGCATCCGTTGGCTGATCGAACAGGCCGATCGGTACCAACCGACTTCGGGTCCCGATTCGCGTGGCCAACGGCGGCGAGCGTCGCTGGAAGCGGTGGCGTGCATGATCGCATTGGGAGTCCAGGCTCATCAGCGCGCTCATCAAAGCATCGGTCAGGACATCCGGCAGATCACCGTTTCGGGAGGCGTTGCCCGCAGCGATCTGATGTGCGAAATCCTGGCTTCCATGCTCGGACAACGGTTACATCGTCTGGAGAACGAAGAAGGCCCGGCGTTGGGTGCCGCAGTCACCGCCCTGGCGGCCCACGAGTCGCTTGCGCGGCGTCAGCAGGGGCGGGACGAGCCCTTTACCGTGGCGGATGCGGTAGCGACGATGGTCAAGTACCGCCAGGCGGTCGAGCCGAACCCACAGTGGCAGGAAGTGTACCAGCAGCAACTGGCTCGATTCCAGCAGCAGATAAGCCCCGTCGTCGCATAAAAGGTAAGACGGATTGGCAATCCGTCCCACAACACAGGTAGGACGGGTTGGCAATCCGTCCCCCACCTACGAGGTAGTCTTATGCAAAGTTGGGCTAGAATCTGGGCGGTCGCTGGAGTGCTAATCGCACTCGGGGCGTTTTTGATTTGGCGCGTCGCGCCTCGGGAGTTGCCGGCGCCACTCGGGCCGATCCAGTTGCACGACGTCACCGCTCAAACGGGCATCGGTTTTCGCCACACCGATGGCGGTAGCGGTCGGCGGTACATTGTCGAGACGGTCACCGCCGGCTTGGCTACCTTTGACTACGATGGTGACGGGCTGATCGATATCTATTTTTTGAACGGTGCCCCGCTGAAGGGCACCGAGCATCGCGGTCCGGCGCCGCGCAACGCGTTGTACCGCAACAACGGCGACGGAACGTTTACCGAGGTAACCACGCAGGCTGGGGTCGGCGACACGGGCTTCGGCTTGGGAGTGGCTGCCGGAGATTACGACAACGACGGTTTCCCCGACCTGTACGTCAACAACTACGGCCGCAACGTGCTGTACCGCAACAACGGGGACG
>REEF01000082.1 GCA_007695205.1 Planctomycetaceae bacterium | reverse complement strand
AGGTCCTGATCGACGGCGCACTCATCGTACGCGACAGCGTGCGAGCGAAATGAGGTTGCCTGGCCATCGTCTCGATTTCCCGGAAAATGCTGGAAGAGAAATTCCTGGCCGCTCTGCCTGAGACCCCCGACAACTGCAAATTCCAAAGGCTCTTTCAGACGCTGCTTGACCTCGCCATTGGATTGCCTGAAGTACAGCCAAAATGACCCTCGCTGATAATTCTTCTCGGGTCGTAAGTTCCTTGCAGTAAGAGTCTGAAAGAAAAGACTGAACAAAGGGACGAGACGGTTGCGTTCTCGTCCGTGGGGGTTTAAAATTCCTGCCAGTCAGTCAACGGTGACCGCGGTTCCAGGCACTCGAGGAGTGAATAGAAAGATGATCGTATCCATTAAGATGATCGTGTCCATTGCGCGCGGAACGTGCCTCGCAGGGGCGGTTGCGGTGGCTCTGTCGGCCGCGGTCGCTCCGTGCCAAATCTTTCAAGACCCGCATGAACGCGTCGGCCATTATGCGTCCATCAGCGGTGAGCCGTTTCGCAACGTCACGCTCGAAATGAGTCTCAAGCCGCTGAAGAAGAACGACGAGGCCTATATTCGAGGCGTTTGCCGCGAGTTGTTCACGCAGTGGGCGCCGCTACTTCGTCATGCGGAGCAAGTGTCGGTCATGCTATGGACCGCCGAGGGCTCGGAAATACTCGACTACTCCGGCGACCTCGACCAGCCGCTGGAATGGGCCAGGTACTTGGGGAACCCGAATACCAAGCACCCCGTCGATTCGGCCCCCGATGAGCCTCTCTCGCTGCACGAGCGGGCGTTTCTTTACATGGAAGACCCGCCTGAGTTCACCATGGGCGACCTGCGGCTGATCGTACAGTGTTTGAAGGACGAGGGGCGGCGGATTACGGGCAAGCCGATGCGGGTGGGGGCCACGTTCGATCCCGGTCCCGAATTTGCGAAGTCGGAGTTCAAGTACGTAAGGCACCCTGAAATCCTCATGGCCGACGTGATGGGGCCCAAGACGTTCGTCGCCTGCTACGCCGTGCTCAAAGGGGACGACCACCGCTACGCTGGCTTTCCCGACGGCATCCCCGACGGTACGCCGTTTGGCACGTTCTTCGGGCGGCAGAGCCAGCACTTCTTGACCGATCTGGGTTTCGACTACATCTGGTTTTCCAATGGCTTCGGTTTCGGTCTGGAGACGTGGTCGTCGACCGGGGCGGTCTTCACGGGCAAAGGCTTCCATGCCGACGAACTACCGGGAGTGCGCGAGAAGATCCTGGAATTCTGGCGGCTCTTCCGGGAGGAATGTCCCGACTTCCGGATCGAAACCCGCGGCACCAACCTGGCCACGGGCATCGACTTGGCCAAAGACGGGGTGGACCTGCGCGCGATCTACCGGGGCGGCTTCAACCTGCTTCCCCCCCCAAACTCGCCCTGGGCCGCGCTGGACGGCGATTTTGGCCTGGAGCTGACCGGCTACCTGTCGCGAATGGCCGAACTGCCCGACGAGGACTATATCTTCCGCTTCTACACCCACGACCCCTGGTGGATCAACAGTCCCTGGCTGGACCGCTACGGGCGCGAACCGCACGACATCTACCTGCCGATGGCGTGCGCCCGCGTCAACCACGACGGCGAGGTGAAACTGCCAACGCATCTGAACTTCCTGACCGTGGACGATTCGTTCGGGAACATGCCCACCCAGGTACCCAACGAGGTCATCCCTCATATCCTAACAGCCCGCCGGAACGCGCCCGACGCGCCGGGGCCGTTTGTGTGGGTGTACCCATTCGATGAATACCACGAGTGGGCCTACGAGGCGCCGGACCGGCTTAGCGAGATTTACTCCGGCGATTGGGTGATCCGCCAGGCGATCAACAACGGCTTCCCTTTGAACACGGTTGTCTCGACGGCCGGGTTCGTCGCGTCGCTGGAGAAGAAGCCGGACCTATACCGTCACGCCGTCCTGGTTTCCATCGCGCCACAGGCCGGCACGCCCGTCGAGGGCGCGTTGATCCGCCACGTGGAGCAAGGCGGCCGGCTGCTGGTCTACGGTCCGATCACCCATGCCGGCCCGGCATTCTTGGAGTTTCTGAACCTGAAACCTGCGGAACCCTTGGAAGGCGTCTTTGACCTTGCTCACGAGATGGCGGACGATGAATTCGCACTGGTGCAGAACCCGGCGCAAATCCGGCACGTGTCGCTCGTTAACGGCGGCGGCGTGGAACCGGTGGTGAAAGACAGCGACGATTCCGCGACGCAGGTGTTGGCTGCCATGAAGCAAGGCTCCCACGTCCGCGACGTTCTGGTCGCCCGCAGCCGCCCGGAGTGGCGGGGGGGCAAAGTAGTTTATTTCCGCGGGACCAACTCGAATCGTCACGCCGGCGGCCGGTTGCTGACCGCTGACAATCCGGAACAGTTCTTTCATGGCCCCTTGCTGATGCGCTACGCGCTCAGCGAGTTCGGCTACACGTTCCTGCACACGGGACAGCGCCCGGCGGCACGGAGCCCGGTAACCCTGGTGGCGCGCAGCAACAACGGCTACTACTTCTCCGGCTACACGCCCGACACGACCGTGAAGCAACGGTTCCGCTTTCCGCAAGGCGCACCGCTGCTACTGAACTACGAAACCTTGCTGGAGGACGGTTGCTCCACCTATTACATGCCGCGCGGCTGGCACCGCGAATGCCGCGTATTCGTCACGCAGGCCGGCGGCGGGCGCGTGGGGTGCATCGAACGACACTCGGGTGAGAAGGGCGTCGTCCGGCGACTGGAAGTCAACGGGCTCAACGACGCCACGGTGGTATTCTTCCCCGGCAGGGAGGCGAGGGAGGAGAACATCCGCGTATACGTCAATTCCGGTTACCCCTGGCGAACCGGCCGCGTTGATTTCGAACGAGGCCCCGAAGCGTTCGGCGATTGCTACCAGGTTACGAACGTCACCGGACGACTGACCATAGCATGGTGAACGTACCATGGACAACCACCTTAGCACCGGTCGAGAAATAACTGGCCGATGTCCCCTCGCCCATCCGGGGAGAGGGCAGGGTGAGGGGGCCGAAAGTGCG
>REEF01000681.1 GCA_007695205.1 Planctomycetaceae bacterium | reverse complement strand
TTCCCGGCGTATCGTTCGGGCAATCGGATTCCGAGCGGATTCGGGTGATCCTGGATACCGATGCGAATAACGAACTGAACGACCAGCACGCCAGCCTCGCGCAGGACGTGCGTCGGATTCAGCCCTGGTTCCAGAACCGGCGCTACTGGCAGTACCAGGGCAAACCGGTGCTGCTCGTGGGCGGGTCGGATCAGGATAACCTGTTCAACCATCCGAACCTTGGGGCAAGCGGGCTGGAAGCCCATCTGGACCTGCTGGTCGCCGTCGGGGGCAACTACGTCCGCAATACGATGTCCAGCCGGGATCGCGCCGACGAGGGCAGCGGCTTCTTCAACGACGACAGCCTGTATGCGTTCCATCGCGATGAGCAGACCGGCCTGTACGATCTCGATCGGTTCAACGACGCCTACTGGACACGGTTCCGCGATTTCCTGGAGCTGACCGCCCAACGCGACATCATCGTGCAGATCGAGATCTGGGACCGGTGGGACTACAGTGGCGACCGCGAGCCGCACTACCGGGCCTACGGCTGGTCTGCTCATCCGTTCAATCCGAAGAACAACATCAACTACACCAGCCAGCAGACGGGTCTGTCCGAAGAGCGGTGGCAGGGGCATCCCATCTTCCGCACGATTGCCGAGTTGGACAACGTCCCGCAGGTGCTGGCCTACCAAGAGGCATTCGTCGATAAGCTGCTTTCGATCTCGCTGGCGTACGGGCACGTGCTGTACTGCATCAGCAACGAGAGCGACGCCTCGGAGCCGTGGAGCCGCCACTGGGCGCGGTTCGTCCGGGACCGGGCCCGCCAGGCGGGTGTGGGCGTCGAGGTCACCGAGATGTGGAACCATTGGGATCTGAGCCATCCCACGCACCGCCGGACGTTCGATCACCCCGACCTTTACTCGTTCGTCGATATCTCGCAAAACAACCACCAGGCGGGGCAGACCCACTGGGACAACATGCAGATTGCCCGACGGCTGGTCGCCGATCCCCCACGCCCGATGAACAACGTGAAGATCTACGGCGGCCAGCGTCATGGCGGCGGGCTGGTCGAGGGGACGCACAAACTTTGGCGGAGCATCCTGGGCGGCTGCGCCTCGGCCCGGTTCCACCGCCCCGGACGCCAGCACGGCTACTACGGCGCCGGCCTGAACGAACTGGCCCAGACGCACATCCGCAGCCTGCGCATGCTGACCGACGCGATGAACGTCTTCGTCTGCGAGCCGCACAATGACCTGCTGGGCGATCGGCAGCCGAACGAGGCCTACTGCCTGGCCGAGCCGGGCCGCCAATACGCGGTCTATTTCCCCGACGGCGGCGCGGTGAAGCTGGATGTCTCCGCGGCCAAAGGGCCGCTGCAAGTCCGCTGGCTGGATGTCAGCCGCAGCGCGTGGCAGGAACCGCGATCCGTCGATGGCGGTGGGACGTTGGAGTTGCGAACGCCCGGCAAAGGGCACTGGGCGGTGCTGATCGTGCCGCGATGACGCTCGACCGAACCCAACGCGCCGTGCGACCGAGCAGCAGAATGGTCGCATGCAGCCATGGCGTTTACCAAGGAGCGAAGAATGAATTGTCGTGGCGAGTTTCCTCTTCGTTATTTGGAAAGGCTTTTGTGATGCCGTCATTTTCCGCCGTTACGGCCCACGTCCAACAGAACCGCTCCCCGCACACCAAGCTGGCCGCGCTGCCCGGCCAGACGGCCGAACAGCGGCGTCACGTCGTCCGCCCGTTCGTCGCCGCCCGAGCCTTGGGCGCCGGCGATAACAATTTCGTCTTCCACTTGGGTTACGCACCCCAGACGCTCTTGATCGGCGGGTGGAACTACTCAATTACGGCCCCGACACCGATAGGACCACCATGCCGCAGACGCCCACCACCTAGGTAGGTCGCGAGGCCGACGCACCGTGGCGCGCGAAGGCGGTCGAGCGTATCGAGCGATATCGCCAGGACGATTTCTCCGTCGAGGTGACCGACGCTGCCATCAAGACATTTGTGGCCGGGTGCTCAAAGATACGGTGACATCAAACGCGCTGCACCGTCGCGCAGACGTGACAGCAGGGGACGATCCAACAATTGCGGCAGGGTCAGCGTTTGAGAATCGGCGATCCGCTGGTCGACGAAGCCGCGTAGACGAGACGTCAGGTCGGGCGAATAGCATTCGACGTTGAATTCAAAGTTCAGTCGCAGACTGCGGGCATCCCAATTGGTCGATCCGACCAGCGCCCAAAGATCGTCGATCAACAACAGCTTCGTGTGATCGAAGGGCGGCGGATTCAGATGCACCTGACAACCGCGAGCCATAATCTCCGGCAACACGGCGGCCGTCGCCCACTGAACCAACGGAATGTTGTTCTTCGCTGGCAGCACGATATGCACCGCGACGCCTCGCAGCGCGGCGACGCTTAACGCGTGCATAATCGATGAGTCGGGCAGAAAATACGGCGTCACGACGTGCACCGAACGTCGTGCCGCTGTCAGGGCACCCAGGATCGTCAACGGCATCTTGTCGATGTCCTCGTCGGGACCGTCGGAAACGCCACGCGCCCATACACCACCGGCTCGTTGCAGCTTGGGGAACCAGGTGTCGCCTTCCAGCAGTTCATTGGCCACGAACGCCCAGTCCATGCCGAACACTTCCTGCAGATGAGCCACCACGGGACCTTCGAAGCGAAAATGCAGGCACCGTACCGGAGCCGCAGGTCGGAGACTCAACCAGTGTCCCTCGCGGATATTCGTCCCCCCGGTGAACCCGATGCGTCCGTCGACCACCAGGATCTTGCGGTGGTTCCGTAGATTTGCGTACTTGAACATCCGCGGGACTCGAGTCGGCAGGAATGCGCGGGCGTTCACTCCCGCCTGCCTCAGACGGCGGAGCATCGTGGGACGACTGTAGCGAGCCCCGACGTCATCGATCAGCACCCGGACCTGGACGCCCCGCTGATGAGCACGCACCAACGATTCCAGAAACGCCTCACCAGCTCGATCATTATCAAAAATATAGCTCAACAGCGTCACCGAACGCTCAGCACGATCGATGGCTTCCAGCATCGCCGGGTAGGCTTCATCGCCGTCACACAACGGCTGGACATCATTGCCCGGAAACAGCGGATGTTCGGTCAACCGCGTCACCAGCCCGGCCAGTTCCGCCAGCGGCGGATGCTTGGCGATCAACTCGTTTTGCTGCGCGATGTCCTGGTCGATCAACAAGGCTTGCCGCGGGTGCTGCCAGTCGCTCTGCAGACGCATGGTGATCGCCTTGCGCTCCAAGCGATTGATCCCAAAGCAGAAGTACAGCAGGGAACCAAACAGCGGCGACAGCCAAACCAGGCCAACCCAACCGATCACCGATCGGGTCTCGCGCTTATACAACACGGCATGCACGGTCGCCGCGCTGGCGATGACCACATTCACCGCCGCCAGCAAAAACGTCCAAAGATACTCTTCCGTCCAATTCACGCGCTCGTTCCCTGATATGCCGATTCACCGTTAGAATCGAGGAGGATCTTCCGCATTCTGGCGAGCCTCTAATGGCTCGCCACGCGCTCGGAACTGGAACGATTCTACCAGCATTCGGTCCGCTTCGCCAAACCGTTCGATCAGATCGGATTCGAACGTGAACGCCATCGCTGCACGACGCCCCTGATCGTCGGAGATGTGATAGTAGATCCACTGGATCGAGATCTCCGACGCCATGCCCGAAACAACCACGCGAAGGATTCGATTTCCGCCCTCCGATTCGGCCTGGGACGCCTCGACGATCTGACCGAATTGCTCGCCCAGGTTTCGTTGCACGTCCGCTTGAAATTCGTCCAAAGACAGATGCTTCCCCGGCTCGAATTCCGGCAGTTCCGAGACGTTGCATTGCGCTACCAATTCGCCTCGATCCACCAAGCGAAACACACTCAGATCATGCCGGTCCAGCATCGAACGCCAGCGGCGGTCATGAAACAATTGAAAATTTGCATGGTCGGACACGAAAGACAGCAGGTCTGCCGAGCGTCCGGAGTTTGTCGAGAGAAGCGCCAGGTTGCTGTCGGCCAGTTCCGGCGGCTCGGCTGCCGTCTTCATCGCCATCCGTAGACGGGCCGTCACCTCGAACCCCGGTTCGGCATGGCCGATGGCCCGCTTCTCGCGCAGGCTGACCGCGTACCATGTCACCAGCCGCTGCTCCAAGTCGAAATTGCCTTTGCCATTAAGTTCGAGTTCCGAAGCGACACCGCCCGTCGAACCTTCCATGCGCCCACTGAATTCGAGCAAGGCGACCCGCTCTTCCACGCGGACCAAACGAGCTGTCACGTCGCTTTGCGTCACCAAATCCCAGCCAAACAGTCGAGCCAGCCAACGTTCTTCCGGCTTCCATTGATCCCCTATCTTGACAGGTTCCGTCGGAAGCAAACGATCGACCAACAAACTATTGCCTTGCACATCGATCAGATCCAGCGTCTCGCGTCGCAATGGTTGGCTCGGGCAGAACAACAGCGACTGGTCCTCCTTGACCAGCGCCATGATCGGGCCCTGATTGTCATCCAGCGTCCGATTCACCACACCTTGGCCAGCCTTGATTTTCGCCAACGCATGCGAGTAGGAACGCACCGCTTGGCGTTGCCAGGGCTCCTGTTCGACACTCAGAATCCGCTCGGCATACTGCAACCTGCCCTCGACTTCCAACGGCAGCGTCACCAACCGCTGTCCATCGGCATTCAGACGCAGTTCGCCGCGAACCTCTAATGCCACCTGCACTTGACGACACAAGCCTGATTCCCACCTAGAATCCAGGCGGTACGTCTCACCCCGCAGTGGTATTGCGTGAAATACGAGGCAGAAGAGCACCCCGAAAGGAACGGCATGAACGGCGAGCTTAACGGGATTTTTCATATTTTTTCCCAAGATTCAGCTTTTTCTGCGAAATCAATGGGGCGCAGCCCGGTTTTAACAAGCACGGGAGTCGCCGCCATGAACCCACGGCACAGGACCGCACAATCGATAAATCGTCCATAATCGCTACCGGCGCTCAGTAGGAACGGGAAAAGATGTAAAAATGAAGGGTTTTTGAAAAGTTTTCTTCCTGCGGCGCGCGAACTGCTGTCTTGATTGGGTGACTTAGTAACAGACGATTTTTTGGCAGACGCTTACTCACAGAACTCAAAACCATTCCCATGAGAAAACCGTTGAAGCCATATGGGCCAGAAACCTTTTTCGGTTCGGATTCGTCATAGGACATTTAGGAAGAACTAACAAAGACTGATTTTCGTAGGATTCAAGCACCGGGTTATCAGAGCGTATCTATCCGGTGCAAATGGAGTCTGCCAGGATCGGCCGACACCGCCCCCTGATGTTGGGCCTTCGGCGCGGTTGGAACCGCATGGAATGCCGTAGGTGCTAGTCAGAATGGAGAGGAATCGTCATGCATTCTCAATATTGCAGCGACATCATCAAGCAACTTTGTGACCAGCAGGTTCGCTTTGCGCCTCGGCTGAAAAAGCTGGAGCAGGTAGAACGAGCCGAACTTCTTTTAGGCGAAATTGACCCTTCTAAGACATATAGCTACGAATATCTTTGCTTCCGGATCACCGACTATCGTCCTGAGCAAAGCCGCCAGATCCAGCTATCGGGAGAAGAGGCTCGGCATGACGTGCGTCTTTTCGTGGAAGATGTGTCCGACGCGGCCGACATCCGCGTCGCCGACTTGCCCGAACCGGTGCACACGGTCGAGGATCTCAGTCGCCTATTTCGGGTGTCCTCGAAGACGATTTCTCGATGGCGAGAGCAGGGATTGGTCAGCCGCCGCTTGATCTTTGCTGGCGGGCGTAAGCGACTGGGCTTCCTGCAAAGCAGCGTCGACCGTTTTGTGGCAAAGAATCAGCGTCGCGTGTCGCGTGGCGAGACGTTCAGCCATTTGACCAGCGGTGATCGTTCCGAGATCATCGACCGTGCGCGACGCCTGGCGTTGGCCGGTGCATGCCAGTCGGAGACAGCGCGTCGTATCGCCAAGACCATGAATCGTAGCGTGGAAACGATCCGTTACACGCTGAAGCAGTTCGACCAGACGCATCCCGACTTGGCCATCTACCCGGACAATTCCGGCCCATTGAACGACGAATTGAAGGAAAAAATCTATCAAGACTACCGACGTGGCAGCGCAGTAGCGGAACTGGTGCGGCGTTATCAGCGCACGGCCTCCAGCATCCATCGCGTGCTGAACGAGGTTCGAGCGAGACGGTTGGCCGAACTGCCCTTGGACTGCGTGTACAACGAACAGTTTGATTGTCCCGACGCGGAGGACGTCATCCTTGGACCGATGCCCGAAGGCAAAGCGTCTGGAAGAGCATCGCGGATGCCCGGCGGTCTGCCCTCTTATTTGGCCGCTTTGTACGAGGTTCCGTTATTGACTCGCGAACAGGAGTATCATCTGTTCCGGAAGTACAATTATCTGAAATTCCGAGCCGACAAGTTGCGTGAGCAATTACGACCGGAGCGTGCCAGCGTGGCGTTGATGGATCGAATCGAACAGCTTTACCAGGAGGCCGTCCAAACGAAAAACCTGATCATCCAGGCGAATTTGCGATTGGTGGTCTCGATCGCCAAACGCCACGTATCTGCTTCCGACGATTTCTTCGGCTTGGTCAGCGACGGAAACATGTCCTTGATTCGAGCCGCCGAAAAATTCGATTATTCTCGAGGCAACAAATTCAGCACGTACGCCAGTTGGGCCATCATGCGGAACTTCGCTCGCACCATCCCCAATGAATTCAAGCAACGCGATCGGTTTCGCACTAGTCAGGAAGAGGCGTTTGCCATTCAACAGGATGACCGGGCCATCCCCAGCAAAGAGGAAACGGCGCAGATGTTGCGACAGCAACAGGTGGAAAAGATTCTCGACCGCCTTGACGCGCGAGAACAGACCATTATCATTAGTCGTTTCGGTCTGGATCGACGGCAGGAGCCGAAAACCTTGAAGGAAGTGGGGTCTGATTTGGGGGTCACGAAAGAACGGATTCGGCAGATCGAGGCTCGAGCGCTCAGCAAACTGCGTCTGGCAATTGCCGAAGAGCGGATTGAGCTGCAAGATTAACCCATATAGGGAACTGAAACTAGCAGCAAGTGACTGTTCGCTGAGCTGAAGCGGCCTCGCGATTCCTTATCTGGTTCAGGAATCGGAGCAAACTATCTCGGTTTGGCTATTGCATGCGGGGATGGCTTCGCTATACTTGCCGTTTTTCCCGGCGGGGGTAGTGTATCTGCCAAGCCAGCGTAGCTCAGTTGGCAGAGCAGCTGATTTGTAATCAGCAGGTCGTGGGTTCGAGTCCCTCCGCTGGCTCTTTTATACCTTAGAAAAAATGGTTCAAAGATGGGTTCACCGCAAGCCGGTGCTTGTGCAATAAAGGAATGCCTGGGGGGTTTCCCGAGCGGTCAAAGGGGACGGACTGTAAATCCGTTGGCAACGCCTTCGCAGGTTCGAATCCTGCACCCCCCACTTTGGAATAATATTTAAGACGAACGGATGAGAGGGAATCGGGTGCGGGTGTAGCTCAATGGTAGAGCAACAGCCTTCCAAGCTGAAGACGAGGGTTCGATTCCCTTCACCCGCTCTGCTCGGAGGAGATTGACGAAGTTTTTTTGAGGAACATATCGGCTGCTGTAGCTCAGTTGGTAGAGCGCGTCCTTGGTAAGGACGAGGTCACGGGTCCGAGTCCCGTCAGCAGCTCTCCAATGCTCGTCGCCCAGGCGGCGGCTGCAGTATGAACGAGAACGTTAGTATTGGTTTTTTGGTTGTGACGCACTTAGAACGCAGGTGGAAAAAACATGGCTAAGCAGACATTCGAGCGGAAGAAGCCGCATGTCAATGTGGGCACGATCGGGCATATCGATCATGGCAAGACGACTTTGACGGGAGCGATTTTGGCTGTTCAGGCCGCCAAGGGGCTAGCAGAATTCAAGTCGTATGCGGACATCGCCAAGGGTGGAACGGTCCGCGACGAATCGAAGACGGTGACGATCGCCGTCGCGCACGTCGAATACGAGACAGAGACACGCCACTACGCTCATATCGATTGCCCCGGACACGCCGACTTTATCAAGAACATGATCACCGGTGCCGCTCAAATGGATGGCGCGATCCTGGTGGTTTCGGCGGCCGATGGCCCGATGCCTCAGACTCGCGAGCACGTCCTGCTGGCTCGTCAGGTGGATGTGCCCCAATTGGTGGTATTCTTGAACAAGTGCGACCTGGTGGATGACGAGGAGTTGTTGGAGTTGGTCGAACTGGAAGTTCGGGAGTTATTGAGCAAATATGACTTCGACGGCGACAATATCAAGGTGGTTCACGGATCAGCGTTGCCGGCGTACCAGAGTCCTGACGATCCCGAGAAGACGAAGTGCATCGGTGAGTTGATGGACGCGATCGATGAAGCGATTCCTGAGCCGCCGCGCGAAGAGGACAAGCCGTTTTTGATGGCCGTCGAGGACGTGTTCTCGATCGAAGGCCGCGGGACGGTGGCCACGGGACGGATCGAGCGGGGCAAGGTCAAGGTCGGCGAAGAAGTCGAGATCATCGGGCTGCGAGACTCGCGCAAGACCATCTGCACGGGCGTCGAGATGTTTCGCAAGTTGTTGGACGAGGGCAAGGCGGGCGACAATGTGGGCTGTTTATTGCGAGGCGTCAAGCGAGACGACATCGAGCGTGGTCAGGTGCTGGCCAAGCCGGGTTCGATCAACCCGCACACCAAGTTCGAGGCGGAGGTTTACTGTTTGTCGAAGGACGAAGGCGGGCGTCACACGCCCTTCTTCAGCGGCTATCGGCCTCAGTTCTACTTCCGGACGACGGACGTTACCGGAACCGCCAACCTGGTCGACGCAGAGATGTGCATGCCCGGCGACAATGTCCGTTTGTCGGTCGAGCTGCTCAAGCCGATCGCGATGGATGATGGTGTCCGATTCGCCATCCGCGAAGGCGGTCGAACCGTTGGATCCGGGGTGGTGACTAAGATTCTTTCGTAGGGTACATTTCCAGGGGTGTAGCTCAACTGGCAGAGCGCCGGTCTCCAAAACCGGAGGTTGCGAGTTCGATTCCCGCCGCCCCTGCCATGCGGCTCGCATCGGCGGCCGGGTGATTACCCGGTCGCCGGATGCGGGTTGGTTTTTTTGCACGGAGGCAGAGTTTTCATGTCCAAAGACAGGGTTGCCTCGACGGGTATGTGGTTCGGCGAATTGTTCCAAGTTGGTGTCTACAAACGCAGCCAAGGCCGGGTAACGCGCCAGGCGACGTTCGCGGCGTTGGCGATTGCCGTGGCCCTAGGAGCGTGGCGGTTTTACGCTCACTTCGGGCCCATGTTTTCGCCTGCAGTTAGCTACTCGGCGGCAGGTGCCATCCTGTTGCTCGGGCTATGGATTTCCTACAGGATCGTCAATTTGCCTCGATTCGCGGATTTCCTGATCGCGGTCGAGGCTGAGATGAATAAGGTATCGTGGCCATCGCGAACCGAGTTGTACCGAGCTTCGGTGGTGGTCATTTTTGTGATGTTGGCCATGGCGACGTTGCTGTTCGGATTTGATTTGGTTTGGGGGTTCCTGTTCGAATGGATGGGAATTCTGAAGAAAACGGCCTAAATTTCAGAGGGGCATTTTGGTGAGTGATCCGAGTGGCAAAGATGATCTTGTACCCGAAA
Organism: Planctomycetaceae bacterium; assembly: GCA_007695205.1. Lineage (GTDB taxonomy): Bacteria > Planctomycetota > Planctomycetia > Pirellulales > Pirellulaceae > SKKK01. Next base: position 6,153 of record REEF01000681.1, on the reverse strand, counting down.
CGAACTCCGAAGATGTGCAATCGGAGGATTCGCTGGCACCGGAAGACGTGCCTCGGGGCTGGTTCATCCTAAAAATCCAAGTCAACCGTGAAGATTCGATTCGTGATGCGCTGGTGCGTCGCATCAAGATCGAGGGACTGGAAGGTTATTTCGGTGACATCATTGTGCCGACCGAAGATGTCGCCGAATACAGCAAGAGCGGCAAGCGGCGGATTGTAAAACGAAAATTGTATCCGGGGTACCTCCTGGTCAACATGGCGATCACCGACGATACTTGGTTTTTGATCCGCGAAACGCCTGGCGTCGGCGATTTTACAGGGTCGGCGGGAAAACCCACGCCGATGGATCCGCACGAGGTCGAGCGAATCCTAAGATTGGGGGCTCACGAAGAAGAAGGCAGTACGCAGATCAAGACGGCCATTCCTTTCCGAAGCGGGGACCGAGTTCGCGTCAAAGAAGGAAATTTTCAAAACTTCGAAGGGGATGTAGAATCGATCGACGAGGCCAACGGACGGATCACCGTGGTCATCACGATTTTCAATCGATCGACCCCTGTCGAGTTGGAGCATTGGCAACTCGAAGCGGTCTAGAAGTGACCACCGGATCAGGTCAGTCGAAAAATCATTTTTGCAGGCAGGGTTGAGTACATGGCGAAGAAGTTGGTTGGTCAAGCAAAATTTCAGGTTCCCGGTGGGCAAGCCACTCCGGCTCCGCCTGTCGGTACATCGCTGGGTAAGTTTGGGATCAATCTGGGACAGTTTGTCCAGCAATTCAACGACAGAACCAAGGAATACAACGGGACGCCCATCCCGGTTGTGGTCAGCGTCTTTAGCGATCGCACGTTCGAGTTCATCACCAAGAGTCCGCCGGCTGCCTCGCTTTTGAAGCAGCTCGCGGGAATCGCGAAGGGTTCCGGCGTACCGAACAAGGACAAGGTCGGAAGGGTGACGCGTGCTCAGATCGAGGAGATCGCTCAGAAGAAGATGGCCGACCTGAACGCTAGCGATTTGGAAGCGGCCTGTCGGATGGTCGCAGGCACGGCTCGAAGCATGGGGCTGGATGTCGACAAATAGCCAGGGGGCGTCTGCTGCCGTGGTTATCCGTTCATACGAGAATCATCAAACAAGAATACGTCGAATCGGGATGGGAATAGGACGATGACGAAGCGATCCAAGCGATACGAGACGCTCAGCAAAGATTTTTCCACCAAGGAGATTTTGCCATTAGACGCCGCAGTGGCCCTGCTGAAGCGGTCTGCAAACACCAAGTTCGATCAGACCGTCGAGATTCATATGCGGCTGGGCATCGACCCACGACAAGCGGACCAGATCATCCGCGGTTCGATCGTGCTGCCGCATGGAATCGGGAAGACTCAGCGAGTAATCGTCTTTGCAAAGGGCGATTTGGCAGAGGCTGCAAAGGAAGCTGGGGCCGACGAGGTCGGTCAGGAGGATTTGGCCAAGCGGATCAAGGACGGATGGTTGGACTTCGATGCCTGCATCGCGGCCCCTGACATGATGGGGCTGGTCGGACCTCTAGGACGCGTTCTGGGTCCTCGAGGCCTGATGCCATCGCCTCGAGCTGGGACGGTGACGCCTGATGTGGCGAGGGTAGTGCAGGAATACAAGGCTGGAAAAGTCGAGTTCCGCAACGATTCGGGTGGCAACGTTCACGCGGTCGTAGGGCGGCTGAGTTTCGACGATGAAAAACTGCGTGAGAATATCCGAGCGTTCATGGATCTGATCACTGGCATGAAACCAGCCGCGGTTCGGGGCACTTACGTTCGGGGCATCGCGATTGCGGCGACGATGAGCCCGAGCGTCCGCATCGCTGCCTGATATTGCCAGGGTGATAGAACACGGTCGGTTTTCAAGAAATGGCATACGATGAGTAAATACGTAAAAGATCTAGTTACCAAGGAGTTGGCGCAACGGCTTTCTGGAGTCGAAGATGCATTGCTGGTCAATGTGGTGGGATTGGACGCCAACAGAACGGTCCAGCTCCGGAAACATCTGCGTGACAAGCAGATGAACTTGCTGGTCGTCAAGAATAATCTGGCTCGACGAGCTTGCGAGGGAACGCCTTTGTCGGCGGCTTTCGACGGCGCGGCGGGGACGTTGGCAATGCTCTGGGGTGGCGAGGATCTTATCTCGCTGGCCAAAGAAGTCATCGAAATCCAGCGGAGCGGCCAGTTTGCACCGTTCGAGCCGCGTGGTGGCGTGATGGACGGCGAGCATCTTTCGGCCGAGATGGTCAAGGACATCAGCAAGTGGCCCAATCGTGAGGGCCAATTGAGTCTATTGATGGGCCAGGTCCTGTCTCCTGGCGCTAAACTCTGCTCGCAGTTGTTAGCTCCGGGCAGTGCGTTAGCTAGTCAGATCGAGAAAAAATCCGAGGGTGTGGAAGAAGAGGCGATTCAAGCGGACGGCGAATAGTCGACGACCATGCCCCAAATCCAGACAGCAGAAACAATAAGTCTACTTCAATAACCGGGAGCATCGAGCGGCGTCGTCTCGGTGCCAAATGTCAGAAAGGGCCCTTAGCGTCATGTCAGAAGCAGTTGCGACGAAAGAGTTTTCTCCCTTGACCCAGGATCTTGGGGACAAGATCGCCGATTTGACCCTTAAACAGGCGAAGGAGTTGAGCGATTACCTAGAGGAAAAATACGGCATCGAGCCCGCCGCTGGTGGCGGAATCATGATGGCCGCTCCAGCCGACGGTGGCCCAGCGGCAGAAGTCGAAAAGACTGAGTTCGACGTCGTTTTGACCGGATTCGGAGACAAGAAGCTGAACGTAGTCAAGGTCGTGAAAAACCTGACCGGTGCTTCCCTCATGGACTCGAAAAAGTTGGTCGAAAGCGTGCCGGCCACTTTGAAGCAGGGAGCCACCAAAGAAGAGGCCGAGAAGATGAAGGCCGAGCTTGAAGAAGCTGGTGGTTCCGTCGAATTGAAGTAGTCACGTTGGTTCATGTTCGTTCAACACGACTAGTCGCTACCCGCTGCTAAGAACGGTGGGTAGTGCAGGTAGTGGACGTTTGACACTGATCTGGACGATTTCTAGCGATTTTTCGAGCTTCGCTAACGAACAGCGCTCAACGTGCGCGCTTGGCGAAGCTGTCTTTCATCGTTTTCGGCTCGGCCTCGGCTTCGGTTTCCAATCCCGCCAGACCAAGACTCTAATCCCGGAGTGCATTTATGCCCACCCCTATTAAAAGGCGTTTGCAGACACAAGAAATAAGGTACTTTGGGAGTAATCGGGAGGCTCCGTTTATCCCGGACCTGACACAGATCCAGACGGAGAGTTACCGGACGTTTCTGCAGGAGGACGCAGCGTCCGATGCCCGTGCGGCTCACGGTTTGGAAGCCGTGCTTCGCGAGATCTTCCCGATCGAGAGCTATGACAAGCAGACAACGCTGGAGTACCTGCGTTACGAGTTGGGCAAACCGCGTTATCTTCCTGACGAATGCCGTCAGTTGCGTTTGACTTACGGCCGGCCTTTCCGGATCTGGTTGCGGCTGAAGAAGGAGCAACCGCTGGAAGAGGAGGTGTATTTGGGGGATCTGCCGATCATGCTTGGCGGTGGTGAATTCATCATCAACGGTGCCGAGCGGGTCGTGGTCAGCCAATTGCATCGCAGTCCGGGCGTTGATTTTGTGATGGAGCAGGATGGCACGTCGGATCGCAAATTACCGAGTTGCCGGGTGATTCCCGAGCGGGGCAGTTGGATTGAGATCAACGTCACCAAGAAAGACACGTTGAGTGTCCGCATCGACCAGAGCGGCAAATTCTCTGCGATGACATTGCTGCGAGCGATGAGCCCTGGGATGGGGACGGATGCCGAAATCGTGCGTGCGTTCTACACGACGCACGCCGAAAAGATCAAGGACGGTCGATGCGCTGCGAAGATCGAGGGCAAGATTGCGGTCGACGACATCGTCTATCCCAGCAGCAGCGAGCGAGCGGGCGAAATCCTGGCGGAATCGGGTCAGAAGATCACGAACAACATCGCTGAGTTGATATGCACTTCTGGCTTGAAAGAGGTCGAGGTCACCGATGCCGAGAAGACTTCGTTGATCTTCAATAGTTTGCAGGAGGACAACACGTCCAGTCACGAAGAGGCGTTATTGCGAATTTACCAGCGTTTGCGGCCGGGGAACCCGCCGCAGTTGGAAAAAGCGCGGACGTTGTTCCAGGAGAAATTCTACGACATCAACCGCTACCGGCTCGGCCGTGTCGGCCGCTTTCGCATCAATCGAAAGTTGAACGTCGGCCTGCCGGAGGAAGAGCAGACGCTGCGTCCGGAGGATCTGATTGCGTCGATCAAGTACTTGCTGATGCTGCAGGTGAACGAAGAAGGGGCCGAGATTGACGATATCGACCATTTGGGAAACCGGCGATTGCGAACCATCGATGAGTTGGCCAGCGACGAGCTTCGCAAAGGTTTTTTGAAACTGCGGCGAACGGTCCAGGAGCGGATGAGTTTGAAAGATGTCGAAGACATGACGCCGCGGAGTTTGATCAACCCCAAGAGCGTGTCCGCCGCGATCGAGTACTTCTTCGGTCGTGGGGAACTGTCGCAGGTCGTCGACCAGACGAACCCTCTGTCGCAGTTGACCCACGAGCGGCGGTTATCGGCGTTGGGCCCGGGAGGATTGAACCGCAAGCGAGCCGGTTTCGAAGTACGTGACGTCCATATCTCGCATTACGGTCGTATTTGTCCGATCGAGACGCCGGAAGGAACCAATATCGGGCTGATCTCCAGCTTGGCGATCTACGCCGCTGTTGACGGGTACGGCTTCTTGGTAACGCCTTATCGCAAGATCAACGAGGGCAGATTATCCGAGGAGATCGTTTGGCTGCGAGCGGATCAGGAAACGGATGCGTATGTGGCTCCGGCCGATTCCGAGGTGCAAGACGGCAAACTGGTCGGCGGCGCCAACCTGATTGCTCGACATCGTTCCGACTTCGAGATCGTACTACCCGAGCAGGTGAATTACATCGATGTGGCACCCAGCCAGATGGTGGGCGTCTCGGCTGGTCTGATCCCGTTCCTGGAGCACGACGATGCCAACCGAGCTTTGATGGGTTCCAACATGCAGCGGCAAGCCGTGCCGTTGCTGGTCACCGAACCACCCATCGTGGCGACGGGCATGGAGCGGTACGTCGCTCGTAACAGCAGCATGGTTGTCACCGCACGTCGTCCGGGCACCGTCAATGGTGTGGACGCCAACCGCATCGAGGTTGGGGGCGACGTGTATGAGATGAAGAAGTTTCGAGGCTTGAACGAACGGACATGCTTAAACCAGAAGCCGATCGTCCAGGTCGGTGAACAGGTGGAAAAGGGGCAGGTCTTGGCAGACGGCGCCGGGACTTTTCAGGGCGAACTGGCGCTGGGCCGCAATGTGCTGGTCGGCTTCATGTCTTTCGATGGATTCAATTTCGAGGACGCGATCATCATCAGTGAGGAACTGGTCAAGAACGACACGTACACATCGATCCACATCGAGGAATTCGATGTGGAGATCCGCGAGACGAAGTTGGGTCGCGAGGAGTTCACGCGGGACATCCCTAACGTTTCCGAGAAAGCCCTGCGGAATTTGGACGATTCGGGCATCGTTCTGATCGGCACTCGGGTTTCGCCCGGAGATATCCTGGTCGGCAAGGTGTCGCCCAAATCCAAAACGGAACTGACGCCGGAAGAAAAATTGTTGCATGCAATTTTCGGCCGTGCTGGCGAGGATGTGAAAAACGACTCGCTCGAAGCGCCTTCCGGTTTGGAAGGCATCGTGATCGATACCCATAAGTTCTCCCGTCGCATGAGCCTTTCGGAGGATGAGCGAAAGGAATTCGAGCAACAGTTAAAGCAGGTTGAGTCGGAGGGCAACGAGACGATCGTCAAAGCTTTTCAGGCGATGATCCAGGAGATGGAACAGGCGATTGGCCGACCTCTGACCGACGAAGACAACACGCCGCTGGGTGGCGATCAGGATCTGAAGTTCATTGTAGAAAAAGCGCAGAACTTCCGCTTGACGACGCTGGCTGACAAATTGCCGGAGGGCAAACTGGAAGAACTGCAGCAAATCCATCAAGACCATCGGTCGGCCGTCGAGAACGCCATCGACGATCGCGACCGACGGCTGAACAGCCTGAAGC
>REEF01000102.1 GCA_007695205.1 Planctomycetaceae bacterium | reverse complement strand
ATGTTCGGGACGCCCTTTTACTGGTTGATCGCGCCGCTGGTCCGCCGCATGCGTTGTTTGACGCTGGCCGATTATTTCGAAGAGCGATTCGGGCGAGGGGCTGCAGCATTATACATTCTGGTAGCTTCGGTCGGCATGGTCATCTGTTTGGCCAGCGTGCTGCTGGCCACGACCAGCACCGTGCAGGGCATGATGGGCCGCGCGACCACCCCCGACGCCGACGCCTGGTTCCTGGGCATCCTGATCGTCTCGACGCTCACGTTCACCATCTATTGCTACTGGGGCGGCATCGTCGCGGCGATCCGCACGGACTTTATCCAGGGCCTGATGATGATCGTGCTGTCGTTCATGGCCGTGCCGGCCGCGCTGAGCATGCCGTCGGTGGGCGGGTTGAGCGGCATGCGCGAGACGCTGGCCGCCGCCTCGCAAGGCAGCGAGAACAACCTGTTGTCGATTTTCGATCCCACTCGATTCGATCTGGCGGTCGTGTTGCTGCTGTGCATCCAGGCGCCGTTAAGCGCCATGGCGCTGCCGCATCTGATCACCGTGTGCGGCGCGGGCAAGACGGAATGGGAAGGCCGGATGGGCTTCGCCGGCGGGAATATGCTAAAACGCATCTGCACCATCGGCTGGGCCATCCTCGGATTGGCTTGGCTGGCGCATCTGATCCAGCAGGGAGTCGAGATCGACAACCGGGTGGCGGACGCGGCGTTCGGCGATTCGATCCGAGCCTTGCTCTCGCCCGTTGCACAAGGCCTGATGCTGGCCTGTATCATGGCCGCAGCCATGTCGTCGGGCAACGCCTTTCAAGTCACCGTGGCCGGATTGTTCAGCGAAAACCTGTACCGTCGCTACCTGCACCCCACCGCCAGCGACCATCAGGCGCTGATGGTCACCAAGGTGGTTGGCTTGGTGTACGTGCTGGTATCGCTGCTGATGGCAATCGTGTTACGCAACCTAGTGGCTGCCATCATGGCCTACTTCACCGTCCTGGCGCTGGTCGGCATCTCGACGGCGATGGGGATCCTCTGGCGACGGATGAACCAGACCGGCATGTACGTCGCCACGGTCGTGGCGGCGGGCGTGTACGTTTACACCCGCTATGACATGCCTGGCGCCATCGCGGTCGCGGAAGGGCTTTCCCTGGAGAGCCTCGGTTACCTGCTGACCCAGCATGGCCAAGCCGTCAAGATCGGCGCCCCGATCGCAGCAGGTATCCTGGGCGGTATCGCCGGATCGCTGGTCACGCGGCCACCCGATCCCGAGGTGATCGATCGCTTCTTTACCAAGATCTATACCCCGATCGGCCAAGAAGAGCGGTTGAATCTGACACTGGACCAAGCCGTCCCACCGTCCCAGCGTTGGATCACTTGGGGCGGGTTGTGGATCGTCAAGCCGTCGCGGCAGAGCTGGGTGGGTTTCCTGGTGTTTTTCGGATTGTGCGTCGCCTGTGTCGTCACGATGCTGCTGCTGTTGCGAACCTGATCCGCCCGGTCGGCGGATCGAGGAGGAATCGAACGTGCCCGAAGAAACGCGGAGGAACTGGCGGCCGATCGATCGGATGAACGCCTTGCTGGCCGGACAGTTCGCCGATCGCCGCCCCTGGATTCCCTCGGTGTACGAACATGGCGCCCGACTGTTGGAAAAGAGTCCCGGGGAAGTCAGCCGCGATGCCGGGTGGATGGCCGAAGCGGCACTGGCCGCCTACCAGGTCTACCAGCACGACCTGGTGACCGTCGGCATCGACATCTACAACATCGAAGCCGAAGCGTTCGGCTGCCCGATCTCCGACGGCGCCGAAAAGAGCATCCCGGGAGTCACTGCCCATCCGTTGGCCGACGGTGTTCTGCAACCCGAACGGCTGGAGATCCCCCAGCCCAGTTCAGGAAACCGCCTGGGACTGATCGCCGACGCCGTCCAGCGAGTCGTCGGTCAGATTGGTGATCAGGTCTGGGTCTACGCTTGTATGGGCGGACCATTCTCGCAAGCGGTCGAGCTGCGTGGTTTCGAGGCCCTGATCGGCGACATCTACGAGAACCCGTCCGCCGTCCATGCGCTGCTGGACCGGACGGCGGAACTGTCGGTGCAGCAGGCTTGCCGGTTGAGCGGACTGGCAGCCGGAGTGAATCTGTTTGAATCCTGGGCGACGCTCCCCTTGATCGATCCTTCGATCTTCCAGAACTTCGTGGTACCGTATAACAAACGTGTGATCGATGCGATCCGAGAACGCTTTGCTACTCCGCCACCCGCCGTCATCATGGGTGGCGATACGGCGCGGCTGATCGATTTCTTCCTGCAAGCCCGTGCGGGTCTGATCGCTGCCGACTACATGACCGATTTCGCCTTCATGCGCCAACGCATCGGCGATGCCCCCATGATCGTCCGAGGCTGTGTCGATCCAAAGATGATCGAACGAGGGCAATGGGACAAGTTATCCGTCATGATCGATCGGCTGGCTGAAAAATCCGCCGGCATGGCCCGTTTCGTCTGGGGCTGTGGTTGCGTGTCCTACGATACGCATCCCGAATCCGTCCTGCGCTTTAAAGAACTGGCGCTGGCCGCCCCAGCCGAGATCAGCCGATGATCCATCGCGACATCAACCTCTCGATCGGGTTGGCCGTTCCGACGACCCTGCCACACTCGGAATTCGCGTGCCACTTGCAGGCCCGAAAACAAGAGCCTACACTGGTAACATGCAGGTTTGTTAATGCTTTAGCCTGCTTGCGGTTTATTTGTTGGAAAATGAGGTCTGAACCTCTCGGAGCATACCGAATCCCCCAGGTTTTCAGCCTGCCCTGTAGTGGGTTAACCGCCTCCTTTGCTGACAGCGAGTAGTGTATCTCTCCGCTTGGTAATCCATGTGGCTGCATTCGCCGGACCGTGGAAACTTCTCGGCTTGGTGACCGTGGCTACCGTTAATCCACGACTTGAAGGTATCCTTTGGATCGTCGCACTCAATGAGTAATGCGAACCTTCAGCCTTAACCCATATTAACTAGAAACGGTCGTCGCGACGATGAAACTGCGTGGCGGTTATAATATTAGGCTGGCCGGAAGGCCGGCGGGGAAGA
>REEF01000481.1 GCA_007695205.1 Planctomycetaceae bacterium | reverse complement strand
TTGTACCGCCCAACTGGCTGCCCATTTCGATCAGGGTTGTGCGAGCCCCGGCGCGAGCCGCTTGCAGCGCGGCGATACAACCGGCGGTGCCACCGCCGATCACCAAAACATCGGTCTTCCGGCTGCCGACATCTGACACACGCTGGGCGCGAGCCACCAACGGACTGACCGCCAATGCGCCGGCCGTAGCAGACGCGGCTTTCAATAAATCACGACGTTTCATAGCGGATCTCCATGCGGTTTGATTGACAAGAAACTCCTGACCGGGTGTTTATCGCAAGGATGGGTAAACGATCTCACCGCGAGCCTGGGCTTCGGTGTCTTCGTACGCGCCGTAGAATTCGCTGTTGGCGTCCAGCCACAGGTTGATCCGGTGCAGGTCTTCCGGGGGAAGCTGGACGTCGTAGTGTTCCGGCGTCAGGTATTGTTGTAAGGGTGCGGCTCGGGCTCCGAATTCGCCGGCCGTCGTGCGGCTGCCACCATGAATGGGTTGGCGAATCGAGCCGTTGCTGACATGAAAGTAGAATCCGTACTTCTCGGCCAGGTTGGTATACGAGCGAGTCCAGCCGTGGGCCAGGCTCGGCAGTCCGCTCAGATCCAAGGCGTTCTGCTGCTGATGGCAATCGACGCAGTGGCGATCGAGCACCGGTTGAACCAGCCGCACGTAGTTGAACGGGTTGCTGCCATCGACATCCGGTCGAATCGGCGACGGGTCGCGCCGGAGGGCCAGCGGCAAACTGCCGGTAAACTGGGGCGTATCGTGCTTGCGTTCGTGGCAGCCCAGGCATACCAGTTGTTCGCCGGGATGAACGTAGGTGGCGGATCGCATCGATTGCACGGCCGTACCATGCTGGTCGATCGCCTGGAAATAGATGGGCTTGCCGACCGGCGCGTGGAAGTAAATGCTGCCATCCGATTCTACGGGCACGGTCCCCAGCACCGCTCGGGCGTTCGTTTGGTTCGCCGCGCCGATCCGCGGCTGGTTGGGCGGTGCGGTGGTCTTCGGCAGCACGTGGATGATGCGCAAGGCTTCGATTCGTGTTTCTGGCGGCCAGGAAAAATCGGCGTCGTAGATGTTCATCACGGCGATCGTCGCCGGTTGGTCCTTGTCCGCGTCCTCGGCAGCCTGACTGGTCCGTGGTGCGAGGACTGGCGGCTTGGGTCGCGGTTGCAGCGGGATGGGGCTCAGGCACGAGATCTCCGGATCGCGGTAGATCAATTCGCGGTTACCGTCCCGATCCAGCCAATAGATGCCGCGGTTCCTGGCCTGGCCGTCGTAAACACACAGATAATCGTCCTCGCTAAGCGGCCACGGCGTTCCGTAGACCATATGGTCGGCGATCGGCCAACCTTCGGATTCCGGGAAAGGCACTTCGGGCGTCAGACGCGTTAACTGGGACATGGCGTTGTCGTCCTCGATGCGAGGATCGATCAGCACCAGCGATCCGAAGGCGTGCCCGTGATGGGCTGCGGCAACGGCGACGAATTTATTTGACTCGGGGATCGCACGGATATCCATCTCCATCCACGGGCGGCTCTCGCGCCGTTCGGGATAATTGCCATGCAGCGCGCGAGGGTCGCGCCCGTCCGGAAAGCAGATCCATTTGTGATGCGCCACGTTGGTGTCCCGATCGACGTAGTCCCAGCGCGTGTAGACGATCATCCCATCATTGGTCACGCTGGGTTGCCATTCGTGGGTCTCATGAAAGCTTAAGCAGATGATGTCGCTGCCATCATCACGCATTGAAAACAGGGTATAGACCGGACAATGCCGACCGCAACGCAAGTATCCACCTCGACGCTCCGAAATGAAGACGATCCGCCCATTGGGCAGGAAGCAGGGATCGAAGTCGTTGTATGGCCCGTCGGTCAATTGGATCAGTTCGCTGCCGTCCGCGTTGACTCGGAAGATATGGTAGCTGCACTCGGGACACCACTCGTACGCCTCGCGTCCCTGGTATTTTTCCCACGCGCCGGCCTGGCTGTAGGCGAACAGGATCGTGCGTCCATCCCACGAGACCTCGGGCGACAGGAACGTTCCTCCTTCCAGTTTTTGACCGGCCAGCCGTCCGTTCTGCACGACCGAATCCTGCAGCAAATTCTTCAGCCGCGGCTGGGGGCCGAACGGATCTTCTAGCACGTACAGTCCACCGCCCGGTTTCGCGTTGCAGCCATAGAACTGATCGCACATGTGGAACACGCCGACCGAATCGTGGCGTTTCAGGAACAGCAGCCGGTCGATGTTCAGCCGCGGGTTACGAAAGGCGATACGGCGTTTCAGGTCGCGAGCTGCCATGTACAACTCGCGCCGCTGCGCCCCGGTTGCGTCGCCGCTTGATTCAAGCTGCTGCCAGCGATGCTGCAGGGCATCGCGCTGCTCGCGCAACGGTGCCAGCTCCTCAGAATCGATCAAGCTCAGCCGGTCCACCAGCCGCTTGGCCTGCTGTAGCAGTGGCCCCACCCGTTGCCCCAACCCTTCGTCAGCGGTCGGATCGTCCTGTCCTGACGGCGCGTCTTCCGCGCGAGCCACCAAGGGGGTAAAGCCCAACTGCCGGAACTCGGCGTCGCTCATCGTGCCGCGTCGCGAGTACTGGCTGACGCTGATCTGGTCGGCCGGTTGATTCAAGGCGATATTCTTTTCAGGGTCGTCAACCGCGTAGACCTCGACTTCGTCCAACGCCATCGAACACCGTCCGGGAACTCGAAGCCGAACCACGCGAGCGGTGACCGGCTGCGAATCGAAACGGACGACCAGCGGTTGTTTCTCCACTCCGAAGAACGTCGACCCATCGTGCTGATAGACCTTGCGGAACGTCTGTTCGCCAGCATCGCCGTCACTGCCAGCGACCAGGATCTGCAGGTGTCTGGTTCTTGCGGCGGTTGAGCCACATCGATTGTAGACGACCACTCGATCCAACAGGTACTCGCGGCCCAGATCGACTTGCCACCAGGGATCCTGCTGGCCGCTGGCCACATGAAAGCCCCACAAGCCAGTCTTGATCCCGTTACAACCGCCCGCAGCATCTTCGGCGGTGGTCACCGGCCGGGACGATGTCCCGACCGCTGATGCCGCGTCTGCTTGGTCGGCAGCGGATAGCGCCGGATCCTGCAGAGCCCAATCCGCCTGGATCAACGGTCTTAGCAAATCAGCCACCTCTGTGAACTCCGGCGAATCGGCCCGCGCCACGAGACCGCAGGTCAGCAGGATGGTGATCGCGTACCAAGCAGCCCAGCGTTGATTGTTCTTCATGGGATCGGCCCTTCCCCCTTACGTTCAATCGCAATGAATGTGGTCAACCGCGGAATTATATCCGATTTTCGCGTCATATGTCAGTCGGGCTACGGACGCTAGCACTGCTAATCGGCCGAATTTGGACGAAATCTCGAAAAATCCATGTTGCTATGAAACTGGCCTGGATGATAACTTTCGCCCGAGCGCGACGGCAGGGCCTGGTTGAGGCCTCAGCGGACAATACACAAGGCCCGTCGTTGCGCGAGATGCTTTTTTCACCATCGGGGTTTTGCACGACCGCTCTGTCGGGCCGGGGATCTCCGAATCGCTATTTCGCCGAAAAGGGCCTGCCATGCGCCTGTCAGGGTCTGTGAGTCTTTTCTCGATTGTTTTGACGCTCGGGCTATTCCTCGCTTCTGCCTCGTCGGCCGAACCGGAAGCTCAGTGGATCTGGACGCCGAATCCGTCCGGTCTTCTCGGTCCGTCGAAATCCTGCCATTTCCGCAAGGCGTTTCAGGTTTCCACGATTCGCCAGGGCAACGTTGTGGTGGCAACGGCAGGTCGCTACGAGCTGTACGTCAATGGGCGGCGAGTTGCTTCCGGCGCATCGACCGAGCCCTGGGAACATCACGAAGTCTCGCGGTTTTTGAATCGAGGTCGCAATCTGGTCGCGATCCGGGTGGAACAAGCGGAAGACGATACGACGGCTTTGGCCGCTCGCATCGAAGTCGTCGATGCGAGCGGCCAAATGCATGTGTTCGTCTCGGATGACACATGGGTGACCAACGCGCGACCGCTGCCATTCTGGTATACTCCGTTATATAACGATGGCCGCTGGCAAGCCGCTGAACAATTGGGAGCTTGGGGGCCGGAGGCGTCTCAAGCCGAGCAGATTCTGGCGGACCGCGAAGACGATCCGGTCCCGTCGGCAGCTCGTCGCACGCTGTTGGACGATCCGCGTTCGAACGCGGCAGGAGCGGAGATCGCCGAGACGGACCGGGGGGCAACGCCAGCCGAGGTCGTGGATGCGGAGCGGCCGGTGGGACGAACCGAGGTTTCGGACCGGGCCGATGCAGCCTCGCAGGAACCGTTGTTCCGAGTCCCCATCGATTTCGCCGTCCAGCGTCTGCTGGACCACCAAGCGACGGGATCGCTGATCGCTTTGACGTTCAACGAATTTGGACATATCATCGCGTCACGTGAAGGGGGCGGGTTGCTGTTGATCCACGACAGCAATGGCGATGGAAGACCGAACAGCGTCCGGCCCTATAGCGACCAGGTCCGGGATTGCCATGGACTCTTATGCCTGAACGGATACGTGTTCGTGACGGGCGATGGTCCGGAAGGCCGCGGACTTTATCGGCTGCGCGATCAGAATCGTGATGGGCGAATCGACCAGGTGCATTTGCTGCTGAAACTGCCGGCCGAATCAAGCGATGCCGGGCCGCACAGTTTGACGTTGGGCAGTGATGGCCTGTTGTACGTGGTGGTCGGACACCGTACCAAACTGCCACCACAAATCGATCGTGAGGGTCCCTATCGCAATTCTTGCGAGGGCCATCTGATCGAGCCGCGATTTGATGTCCCGGGTCAAGACGAGGGACAGACTCAGGCGTTCGCCGGAGCCGTTTTGCGGATGGATATCGATGCGAAACGTGTCGAGGTATTGGCGGGCGGGTTGAGGAATGCTCAAGCCCTGGCTTTCGATCGCGAAGGCCAGTTGTTTACGTTCGACGGCGATGACGAGGGCGATCTGGGGACTCCGTGGTACCAGCCGGCATCGCTCTATCATGTGACCGCAGGCGCCGAATTCGGTTGGCGACCTGTGTGTACTCGATGGCCGGATTACTATCCCGATCGTATTGGGGCCGTGATGGAGACCGGTCGCGAAGCACCGACCAGCATGGTGTTCTACCAACACTACGAATTTCCGACGCCCTACCACGACGCGTTGTTCGTCGCCGATCGATGGAACGGCCAGATTGCCGTTTTCACATTCGAGCCCAGCGGCGCGAGCTTCACGGTCGGGCGCGCCGTGTTTGTCGAGCACGACGTAAAGAGCATTCGCGGTCTGGACGTCGGCCCCGACGGCCACTTGTATTTTGTCACGGGTGACGGTGGCGACGCAGGCGGTCTGTATCGCGTCATGTGGGAAGGACCGCCTCCCCCGGGCGCGACCGACTGGGGACAAGGGCTGGATGCCGTGATCCGTCACCCGCAGATGAATTCGGCCTGGGCTCGCCAACGCGTCGCGACCTTGAAGAAAGAACTGGGCGACGATTGGGATCAACTGCTGCCCGCTGTGGCAGCCAGTGCCGCCAATCCCTGGCAATATCGCCTGCGGGCGCTCGATCTGCTGCAATTGTACGGACCAGCGCCGCCTACGGAACTGTTGATCCGCATGGCGCAGGACACCGACGCACGAGTTCGCAGCAAAGCGGCTCAATGGATGGGCCTCCATGCCGACCAGCAGGCCCGTTCCATGCTGGTCCACTTGCTGGCCGATGACGACGGTCGAGTCCGTCGGCAGGCCTGCGAAGCCTTATTGCAATGCGGCGAACATCCGCCCTTGGACGCTTTGATTCCCCTGCTGCAATCGGACGACGCTGTCGAGACGCTCGCGGCGCGGCGTTTGCTGGAGAACTTGCCCCCCGATGCCTGGCGCGATCGGTTGCTGGCCAGCGACGATCATCGGCTGCTGATTCAGGGCAGCTTGGCGCTGATGGCTGCAGACCCGACCCCCGAGCATGTCAGGTTGGTCCTGGACAGGGCCGGGGCCACCATGGAAACGTTCATGACCGACCAGGATTTCCTGGGGCTGTTGCGAGCCGTGCAGGTCGCGCTGGTGAACGACCAGATTCCCCTGGCCGAATTACAGCCATTGCGGGCCCAGGTGGCTGCCGAGTTTCCGGCGACCGATACTTCCATGAACCGAGAATTGATTCGTCTGGTGGCCTTTCTGAAGATCCCCGACATGCAAGAACGGGCGATGGAGTGGATGGATGACGATCACGTTCCCGGAGCCGACAAATTGGATCTAGCATTCCATTTGGGGTTGCTGATCGGGGACTGGAATCCCAAACAGCAAATGCGCATCCTGGACTTTTTCCAACAGATCCGGGACTGGCCCGGTGGCGCGGCGTTTTCGGCTTATGTCCATCAGTCCACTGCCGAATTCACCCAGTCGATGTCGGACGCGGACCTTCGGCAGGCACTGATCCATGGCGATCGCTGGCCCGAAGCCGCCTTCGCTTTGTTGTATCAGGTGCCGGCAGAACTGGACGCGGAGATGCTCGAAGCGCTGAAGCAATTGGACCGCAAAATCATCCACCTGGTCGATCCGGAGATCTTTCGATTGAAGGTCGGCATCACGGCCGTGTTGGCTCGCAGCGGGGACCAGGCATCGATGGCCTACCTGCGAGAACTGTGGAAGCTGGATCCCGAACGGCGGCTGGCCGTCGCCATGGGATTGGCACAGCAGCCCAGTGAAGAGAACTGGCCCTACCTGATCCGCAGCTTGCCCGTGCTGGAAGGTGAAGCGGCGGAGGATGTCCTGGTTCATCTGCGGTCGATCGCGCTGGCGCCGGAAGAACCCGATTTCTATCGGCACGTCATCCTCCGCGGACTGTCGTTGCGTGACCAGGGCGCTGAAGCCGCCGTCGCGTTGCTGGAATTCTGGACGGGCGAGCAGATGACGGGCGATGACGATGCGGCCGACGTGGCCGACGTGGCCGACCGCTTGGCCGCATGGCAGGCTTGGTACGCCCAGCAATGGCCCGAAGCTCCGGAAGCTGAATTGCCCGATTACCGACTGCACGGCGTCTGGGACCGGCACGAATTGACTCGGTATCTGACCATGGGCGATGGTCGTGTGGGGTCTGCCGAACGAGGCCTGGAGGTGTTCCACCACGCGGGTTGTGCCCAATGCCATCGATTCGGAGATGTCGGAGCCGATCTGGCGCCCAACCTGACCACACTCAGCCGCCGTACGATGAGGAAAGAAGTCTTGCAGTCCATCCTGTTCCCCTCGCATCAAATCGCACCGGGCTATGCCACACACACGGTGATTACCCACCAAGGCCGTTCGCTGTCGGGACGCCTGGTACCGCAGGATGATGCTGATCGTCTGTTGCTGGAACAACAAGATGACCGGGTAATCACCCTGTCGCGTTCGGACATCGACCAGATCCTGCACGAAAAGGTCTCGATCATGCCCGAAGGCCTGCTGGACCATCTGACTCTGCAAGAGATCGCCGATCTGTTCGCCTTCTTGACCGGCCAGCGCGAACAGCGGTTCGTCGACCGACCGGGCTCCGCTCTGCAGCGGTAACCCCAACGTTGCATAAGGTTCCCTCGTAGGACGGATTGGCAATCCGTCCCACGACGGCGTTCTATGCAACGTTGGGGTGCAGCCACCAGGCCAGGAGTTTCTTGTCAATCAAGGTAGCCTTGCATGGGTGACGCGGGCGGGGTCGGGAGCGGCGTGTTCAATTTGTTCGATCTTCGCCAGATTTTTTTTCGGTGCCGATTTCTGTTCCGACGAAAACGATCCTCCCCGCTTGCCGGGTGAGAGTTTTCAGGCTTCCTGGCCAAGCAACAATAACGGTTCAGAACCCCCGTTCTGGCCGGAAAACCTAACGATCTCGCCGGCAAGCGGCGAGGATTTGGAGCCCATCGTTCGCCGCGAAGTAGGAACAAAAACCGGATCAAAGACATTGGTCTTGACACACGCAAATTGAACACCCCAGGTCGGGAGTCGTTTTCGAGGAACGACGAATCATGTGGAAAACGGTCTCTCCGAAAACGACTCCCGACCCCTTCCGCCGCTGGATCATCGTTGGCCGAAAACGACTCCCGCCAACCCTGTGCTTCACCACCCAAATCGCTCGCTC
Source organism: Planctomycetaceae bacterium (assembly GCA_007695205.1). Classification (GTDB taxonomy): domain Bacteria; phylum Planctomycetota; class Planctomycetia; order Pirellulales; family Pirellulaceae; genus SKKK01. The sequence continues at coordinate 7,722 of REEF01000481.1, read as the reverse complement.
TTCAAGGTGTCGCTGGTTGCAGTTCGATCGGTGACACGTTCCCATCCCAATCGATCGCGAAGAGTGCCCGGGCGTGGGGATCGGCGACGACCAATCGATCTTGCCAGAGGGTCATCCCCACGGGGTTTTTCAGCGGGTCGCCTTGGACCCAGGCTTGCGGGGACTGTCCTGGATCGATCTTCCAAATCGTCCGGGCGTAGCCGTCGCTGACAAACGCTATCCCATCGTCGCGGACGACCACCGCATGCGGGAACTCGAATACGCCGTTGTCCACGACCGTTTCCTGGGTGCCGTCCGGCAACAGACGCAGCAGGCGCCGCTGAGAGATTACCCACACGTGTTGTTCGCTGTCCACATATAGGCCTCGCGGCGTGAAAACCTCGGCAACCAATTCCACCGTACCGCCTTCGGCAGGAATCCGTGCAATCCGTTGATCTCCCTCGCCCTGGTCGGTGACCAAGAGATCCCCCTGGGCATCGACGGCGATGCTGTACGGCAAGGTGATCGGCCCCAGCGGACTGGCGCGGCCGGTCAGGGACTGAGGTTGGCCCTGGTCATCGAAGCGGTAGACATCCCCGGTCGCACTGTCGCCCGCCAGCACTCGTCCTTCCCCGTCGATCGCCACGCAGCGGATGGCGTTCAACGGTGTGCGGAACTTCTTTTGCCCCAGGAAAAACAGACTCATGCGCCCGTCTTGTACCCGCCAGATCCCCGGCAGATGGTGATCGGCCACGTACAATTCGCCGGTGTCAGCCGCGGCGACGGACAACGGGTACAGTGGCCGGTCGAGCTTTTCCGGATCCACGGGTTCGGGCTTCCGTGGCGGCTCGGGCGCCGGCTCAACGGGTTTATCTACCGGCGGTGGAATCTGAACCTGTTCCTCAGAAACCACCGTATCCTCGGGCGCATCCGGCTTTGGCATCTCTGCATCTGAAATCACCGGATCGACTGGCACCGGCGGATCCGACGACGGATCGGGCTGCGGCGGAGCCGGTCGGCAGCCACCCAGCCACATCAACAACAGCATCGCAAGAGCGAACCGCAGGATTTTACTGCCCATTGGTATAGATTTCATGCCGTGCCTCGTTCGATCAAGATGATGTTGCCACCAGGTTCGTGTTCTCGATTTAGTCATTCTTTGCCGCTCCCATGCCTTCTGTCAACACAACATGCTGATTCACTGGGCCGCCGGCAAACACTTCGGTGGTTCCACCCAGCCAGCGGACTTCGATCCGATCCACGTGTTGTCGGTGTCCCAAGCCGAAGTGCAGACGGGTGCCGTAGTGGCTCTGGTAACCTCGCCCACTGTGCACTTCGGCCACTTGCGCCAGATCGCCCGCGACCACGCGGACTCGGGATCCCACCCCATCCCGGTTGCTGGTCGTGCCGCGCAACCGAATCTGCAGCCAGTGGTGGTCCGCTGGGGAATCGTTCCGCAGAATGGTGGGCGGCCCGTTGGTATTGAGCAGCACCCCATCGATTCGGCCGTCATTGTCCAGGTCGTCGAACGCGGCGCCGCGTGTGCTGGCGACAACGGCCAGACCATCGCCGGACCGATCGGAAACGTCCAGGAATCTTCCGTTCCCGAGGTTCTGCAGCAGGATATTGGGAACATCCACCATGGTCCGATCGTCGATGAACTCGATCTTGTCCATGAAATGGCCACAGGCGATAAACAGGTCGCGGAGCCCTCGGTTGGCAAAATCGACGAAGCCAGTTCCCCACGTCACGTGCGGGAAAGCGCTGGCACCGGCATGGGCGCGTCGCGTGGTATCCTCGAAGACGCCGTCGCCTAGATTGCGGTACAAAACGGGCATTTCCGACGAGTAATTGGTCGCGAACAGATCCAAGCGTCCGTTGTTTTCGTAATCGCCACAATCGGCTCCCATACTGCCGTTTTCATTGCCGTAGAAATCGTAGGCGACCCCCGCGATCAGACCGACTTCCCGAAAGCCGCCTTGGCCGTCGTTGTGAAACAGGAAGTTGGCTCCGTGATCGTTGCATACGAACACATCGGTGAACCCATCTTCATCGAAGTCGAAACAGATGATCCCCATTCCGGCCCCTGCCACGGCAGCGATCCCGGACTCGCGGCTGATGTCGGTAAACGTTCCGTCACCGTTGTTCCGAAACAAATTGTCGGGCATCGGGGGATAATCGCGAGGTCCCGGATGGAAGCGATGTTTGCCGATCGTCCGTTCGATGTGCCGGTCGTAAGTGAAATCCACATAGTTCGCCACGTACAAGTCCAGCAAGCCATTGTTGTCGATGTCCAGGAACGAGGCACCGGCGCCGACGAGTTCTCCGCACCCCACCCCGGCTTCGTCGGTCACGTCCGTAAATGTCCCATCCCCGTTGTTGCGGTACAAAACATTGCGGCCGAAATTGTTCAGGTACAGGTCCTGATAGCCATTGTTGTTATAGTCGCCCACGGTCACGCCCAGCCCATACCCTGGATCACCCACCCCAGCTCGCTGGGTGACATCCGTGAAGGTTCCGTCCCCGTTGTTGCGGTACAACGCGTTGCGAGGCGGAGTATCGACGACGGTGCCGGGTAACGGGGCGCCGTTTAGGAAGTAGATATCGATCAGCCCATCGTTGTCGAAATCGAACAGCGCCAAACCCGCAACGACGCTCTCCATGATGTAGTATTGCCCGCTGCCACCGTCGGTATGGAGGAAATTGATTCCGGAACGATCGGTGACATCGGTCAGCCGGATCTCGGACACTGGCGGTTCCTCGGTTGCCGTTGTGGTCGGATGGTCGATACCCATCACGCACGTACTGACAACCAGCAGCAAGTCCAGTCTCCACCGAGTTTTCCCGCTCAGGCTGTTTTTCACTTTACGGACCATCACTCGCCTTCCCTCGTAAACGATCTGCCTCCATCCGGGCAGCCTGGGCGGAACGACGGTCACCCAACTCATGGCAAATCTCGGCCAAGCTTTGATACCCCGCCACACTCGGCTCCCAGCGCACCGATTCTTCTGCCCAGCGGCGTGCCTGCTTCAGATCCCTGGCCTTGCGATAGACCTGGGCCAGCCCCGCATAGGCCGAAGCCGCATCCGGTCGGGCTGCCAAAACGGCTCGATAGCTCGCTTCCGCCGTCGCCAGATCACCCAATTCGCAGGACAGAACCGCTAATTGAAGTTGATTTCCCAAGTGTTCGGGGTACCGATCCGCGAAGTGCCGTCGGACCTGTTGCGCGTCTGCCAACCGGCCCGTGGCAGCGTACAGTTCCGCCAGTTCCAGGTAGTGCGCCGGGCGGTCGGGGTAGAGCGATATCGCGTCCAGCAACAGTTGCTCTGCCGAGTCCAGCCCCCCGTGCTCTTGATAAATGGTTGCAACCTCACCGAAATACCGCCAAGCGATCGCTCGTAACGATCGCAGATAACTGGCATCAAAGTCGTCTTCGGAAACGGAAGGTCCGGCTGCTTTGGCCTGCTGGAATCGCTGCTGATGGATCTGGGCCGCCCGATCGTCGCCTTGGCCGGTATAGGCCGACGCCAGAGCAAAATGGATGTCGGCCGAGTGGGGCGCGAGTTCGAGGGCGCGCTTCAGCGTGTCTTCGGCTTCGTCGAATCGTTCCAACTGAAGCTGTATTTGACCCAGCAACAGCCACATCTCGGCAGCTTGTGGAAAGCGGTCCAGTCCCGTCTGCAAGACCTTCCCGGCTTCGGCCAACTTTCCCCATTGATTCAAGGCGACTCCCAAGCGATGGTAAACTTCCGCGCTGCGATTGCCCATCCCCAGCGTCTGCTGAAGGATCGCCACGGCAAGTTCGTCTTCGCCGCGTTCTGTGGCCAAAATGGCCAATCCCAGCGAAGCTTCGGCGTGGTCAGGCGCAATCTCCAAACACGCACGCCAACTGGTTTCTGCGTCCACAGGCCGCAGGAGTTCGAAGTACAAGACAGCCGAAGCATGAAGGGCGTCCGCAGAATCGGGAAACCGAGCTGGCAGATCGGCAGCCCACTTCAGGATCGCTTCCTGGAGTTCCTGGGCGGTCACGGCGAACGGCTCGATGGGCAACCGAACGGATGACAAGGCAACGGGCGAATTGGGGATCGGCGTGGAATCGGGGCGGACCAGCAGGATCGTACCCGCCAATCCACCGATCAGCATCGCGACCCCAGCCGCCAAACGCCACCAAACGCCCGGTCCGAGCGTGCCTCCGAGTTTTCGAGCTGAGTTCATTCGACGGCCCCGGTACCCTGGATCAAGACCACTCGCCGATCGACCGGCACATCCGTGAAGACCTCGCTGTCCCCGCCTGGCCACCGTACTTCGACGCGTTCGACGTGGTCGCGGTGGCCCAGACCGAAGTGCAATCGCGTCCCGTAATGACTCTGATAACCTCGACCACTATGCACTTCACGCACCTGCGACAGATCGCCGGCAACCACTCGCACACGAGCGCCCACGCCGTCGCGATTACTGGTCACCCCTCGCAGATGAATCTGCAGCCAATGCCGGCCTGCCTGCGATTCGTTGCGGAGCACCGTCGGCCGGCTGTTGGCGTTCAACACCACAACATCCACTCGGCCGTTGTTGTTCAGATCGTCGAAGGCTGCGCCACGACTGCTGTCCTTGACGGCCAAGCCATCGCCGCTGCGGCTGGACACATCGGTGAAACGGCCGTTCCCCATGTTCTGTAACAAGATATTGCGGACGCGATACGTCGTCCGATCATCGATCTGCTGGATATTCCGCAAAAAATGGCCGCAAGCGATGAAGATATCCGGCCAGCCTCGATTGGCAAAATCGACCAGTCCCACGCCCCATTTGGTGTGCGGGACCGTCGCACCGCCGATGCCAGCCCGGCTGGCGAAGTCCTCGAACAACCCTCCGCCCAAGTTGCGGTACAGCAGGGGCGTTTCGCCCGTGTAATTGGTCATGAACAAATCCAATCGACCATCGTTGTCGTAATCGCCGCAGTCCGCTCCCATGCTGCCATTGTTGTTCCCGAAGAAATCGTGGGCCAGGCCGGCCAGCAATCCCGTTTCCCGGAAGACTCCGCGGCCATCATTGGCGAACAAAAAGTTGGGCAACGCATCGTTGCAGACGAAGATGTCCGGGTACCCGTTACCGTTATGGTCGAAACAGATCACGCCCATCCCTGTTCCGGCCACGTTTCCAATCCCGGACCGTTCGCTGATATCGGTGAAGGTTCCGTCTTGATTGTTGCGATACAGCGTATCCGGAACCGGCGGAAAGTCCTGCGGCCCGGGTGGATACGGGTGCGCGGATCGGCTGCGAATGGCGTGCAGCTCGTACGTAAAGTCCAGGTAGTTGGCGACGTACAGATCCAAGGCACCGTTGCCGTCAATATCCAGGAAGCAGGCCCCCGCGCCGAATTGATCACCCGCATCGACTCCCGCCTGCTGGGTGACATCCGTGAAGGTGCCATCCCCGTTATTGCGGTACAAGACGTTCGGCCCGAAATTGTTCAGGTACACGTCCTGGTAACCGTTGTTGTTGTAATCGCCCACGGTCACCCCCAGCCCGAAACCCGTATCGCCCAGTCCCGCCTGTTCGGTGACATCGGTGAACGTCCCGTCGCCATTGTTGCGGTACAAGGCGTTTCGAGGCGGTACGTCGAACACGGCACCGGGCAGCGCGGCGCCGTTCAGCAAGTAGATGTCGATCAGCCCATCGTTGTCGTAATCGAACAGCGCCAACCCGGCGGTCATGAATTCCATCAGATATTGCTGGCCGCTGCCGCCATCGGTGTGCTGGAATTCGATCCCCGAATCGGCCGTCGCATCCACCAAACGGATCGGCCCTGATTCCGCAGAACGTGCCGCACCAGCCGCCAACAGCAGCAGCGCCGCGCCAAGCAGCCAAGGTGCGGTTCGGCGAACTGCCGCCCGACGATTTGCATCGCTGCCCCTCATTCGCGACGTTCCTTTTCCGGTGATGGCTGCCCGGTCCCTTGCGTCAGGACCAACTTTTGGTCGACCGCCAGATCCGTGAACGTATCGACGCCGCCTCCCGCCCAACGCACGGTGACTTGCTGTACCCGGTCGCGGTGTCCCAAGCCGAAGTGCAACCGCGTTCCGTAATGGCTTTGATAGCTCCGGCCGCTGTGCACTTCGGCCACCTGCGTCAGATCGTCTGCGACCACCTGGACCCGTGCACCGACCCCATCGCGGTTGCTGGTGACTCCTTGCAATCGGATCTGAATCCAGTGATGGTCCCCCGGCGACTGGTTGCGGAGAATGGTGGGCCGACTGTTGGCGTTCAGAACGACCACATCGATGCGACCGTTGTTGTCCAGATCATCAAAGGCGGCGCCTTTGCTGCACTCGACCACGGCCAGACCATCGCCACAACGATCGGAGACATCCTCGAACCGGCCATCGCCTCGATTCCGCAGCAGAGTATTGGGCAGCCGATAGGAGGTGCGCGGATCGAGCTGTTCGATCTCCGGCAGCAGATGCCCGTTGGCGATAAAAATATCGCGCCAGCCGTCATTGTCAAAATCGACCAGGCCGGTACCCCAGTTGACGTGCGGGAAGGCACTTCGGCCCGCGTCGGCACGGCGCGTTACGTCTTGAAAAACGCCACGCCCTAGGTTGCGGTACAGCACAGGCATCTCCGCCTGGAAGTCCGTCATGAACAGATCGAGCCAGCCGTCATTATCGAAATCGCCCACGTCCGCACCCATGCTCCCGTTGGCGGAACCGCTCACGTCGAAGGCCAGTCCGACGGCAAGTCCCATCTCGCGAAACCGGCCTGTGCCATCGTTCTGCCACAGAAAATTCGCCCCCTTGTCGTTGCAAACGAAAATGTCCGTGTGGCCATCGTTGTCGAAATCGAAGCAGATCATGCCCATGCCGGCTCCCGCGACCGCTGCGATCCCCGACTGCTGGCTGATATCCGAGAACGTGCCGTCGCCGTTGTTGCCGAACAGGATGTCGGGCACCGGCTGGTAGTCCTGCGGACCGGCATAGAACCGGTAACGGCGGAGCATGTCCGACACGTCCTTGTCATAACAGAAGTCCACGTAGTTGGCCACGTACAGATCCAAGTTGCCATCGCCGTTGCGGTCCAGGAAGGCAGCGCCGGCGCCGAACAGGTCCCCTGCGTCGACACCCGCCTGCCAAGTAACGTCGGTGAAGGTGCCGTCGCCGTTGTTGCGGTACAAGACGTTCGGGCCGAAATTGTTCAAGTACAGATCCTGGAAACCGTTGTTGTTGACATCCGCCACCGCGACGCCCAAACCATAACCTGCATCACCCACCCCGGCCCGCTCGGTCACGTCCGTGAACGTGCCGTCCCCGTTATTGCGATACAAAGCATTGCGGGGTGTCTGTTCCACCACCGTGCCACGCAACGGGGCTCCGTTCAACAGGTAAATGTCGATCAATCCATCGTTGTCATAGTCGAACAAGGCCAACCCAGCCACCATGAATTCGACCAGGTAAGCCCGTCCGCTGCCCCCATCGGTGTGAACGAACGTGACACCCGACCGGTCGGACCAGTCCACCAGATGGATCGAGCTTCGGTCGTCGGCCGAGAGTTCGGCAGGGATCAGCAGCAACGCGGTGAAGCATAAACAGGCGATTCTCATGGTTGATCGAGTGTTGGCATGAGTGGAGGATCCTCGATCGACGGGTACTGGGCCGCCAGTTGTTTGGCCGCCTCCCGAGCCGCATCCGCAGCTTCTCGATCGCCCAATTCCTGACAGGCTGCGGCCAGCGCTGCATAGGCCGCCAGGCT
>REEF01001084.1 GCA_007695205.1 Planctomycetaceae bacterium | reverse complement strand
TTATTGCACCTATCTGTCTGATTTGGCGGTAGATGTGTCGTTCCAAGGTCGCGGGATCGGTAGACGGTTGATCGATTTCACTCATGAGCAGGCAGGCAAGAAGACCACGCTTATCCTTTTGGCCGCGCCGGCCGCCGCCACCTACTATCCACACATTGGATTAACTCGACATGATTCCTGTTGGATCATGAAGGACAGCCCTAGCATTGACGTTTCTACCTAAACGCCGCTTTAACTTGGTCGTTCGGCAAGTGGAGGTCATGAAGGCATGTGGCGCCCGATTCCCGGCTGGCGACCGTCACTGGCGGAAGTTGTCGGCGACGGACTGGAAGCCCTCACCTCGGCCAACCCCGCTGTAGCTGTCCATTTCTGGGCGGTGTGGAACGGCGTAGACCCACCGATGGAAGGCAGTATCCGCGCGATTCAGGACCGGTTCGCAGGCCGCGTGATGTTCGTGGCGTGCGATACGGATCGGGAGGAGAACGTCAGGTTGTGTATACGGCTCGGCGTGGTTGCGTTGCCCACGCTGGTGGTCATCGCGTCGGGGCGGCCGCCCCGACTTGTTGTGGGCTATCGCGAACCCGACGCGCTGGCACTTGCGGTCGAGGACGCGCTCAGGCCGGTTCCGCGGCCGTCGTGGCGTTTCTGGGGGCAAGGGGCAAACGCTGAATCAAGCCCCCAAACACCAGCGACAGTGGCCCTGCTCAAACGCATGGACCCGCCACGTCACGCGTTCATCTTCCGAGCTGATCGCCTTGGTGAAATCTGCTTGAACACCGGATGTGCCACGAATGACCCCGCACCATGAACCGAGCGCGAAGCCTGGGGCGCGCAGACGCGCGTTCGCGATCATGGCCGGCTGATCACGCCATGGCGGCTGAAATCGCGTCAGCGCGCGCCCTGGGGGCCTTCAGGGGGATCTGGTCCGGCCGCTGGACCGTGAACATCAGCCGCACGCCGCCGTCCGGTTGACGCTGGACGCGCTGCGTCTTGTGCCAGACGGTTTCCGTCACGATCTCGGCCGCATCCGGCGTGAACTCGATCTCGACGTCGTAGGACTTCTCGCCTCGGAACACATTCCAGGCGTTGCCGAAATAATCGTCCAGGTCGAATTGCTCCGGCACCTCGGCGGCAGCGTCCAGCATCCGCACCCTCTGAAACCGCATGACTCGATACGTCTTCGGCACATCGCGTGTCACCGGTCGGGCGATCAGATACCAGGCTTGACCGGTCAGGCACAACCGCAGCGGATGCAGCGTCAGTTCCACCGGTTGATCCTGATACGGGGTTTTGTAATGCCCGGTCAGTTGCCGACGTTCGATCAGTGCCCACTGGATCGTCTTCAGCATCTCGCGGTGCCGGCCATGATCGGCCAGTTTCAGATCCAACGCCTGCATCACCCGCTCGGCATCGGCCAGCAGTTGAGCCACCTCGTCCGCCGAACTGGCCGCCAGTTTCGCTGCGGCCACGCTGCCCGTGCCCACATCCAGGCCCCGCGTTCTGGCGACCGTAGCGGCTGTGGCCTGTTCCAGCAGTTCGTCCCGCGACAACTGCAGCACCGGGAACTTGACCCCCGGTCGGACGCGGATGCAGCGCAGTTGCTGGTCGTAATAGGCCGGCACACCAGCCAGTTCCAGCGCCGCGAGCCGCCGGCGGATCGTCCGCTCGCTACATTCCAGCTCGTCGGCCACCAGCGTGCCGATGCATCGCGAGGACTGTACCACGACTCCGTCTGCGGAAGTAGAATCGCGGAAGGCGCGTGCCGTAACTTGGTGAAAGACCGAATGGATGGTACGGGAATGCACTGGCGTCTCCCCGGATCGCGGGCCATGCTCAAAACACGGGCACTGCACCTAAACGGCGAGTGGGATGCCTTCGTCGAATATCGCATCCAGCGCGAGCAAGAGGCTCTCTACCAAACCGCGGCCTGATGGCGGCATGGCAGTTACGCCCACGAAAGGAATCCTGTTCGAACTCCGGCAAGTAGCCGCGATAGGTTCCGGCGACGCCAGGGATAGGCGACGATTAAAATCGACCAAACTCGCGGTCTTCATTTTGCGGGCAAACCGCCAGTCTTGTCGCCGCAATTATCGATGGTAAACGGTGATCGATAATTGCGGCGAACGAAACGGCTGGCCGTGCTCGCACCAGACGTTTCCACCCTTCACTTCGACCACCAGTATTCCTTGTGCTGGATCGATGAGCACAAAATCCCCCTCGCCCTGATCCTAGAGACGCTGAGACAGGGCTGGTGCGTTGCCCGGATGCAGCCAGCCGAACGAATGAATGACCACGAATGTCATGCTCTCGAAACCTATCGACGTCGGACCCAAGGTCAGCCGAAGGGCTCGTCCGCCGTTTCCACGATTGCTTCGATGCAGCAGTTGTGTTTGTTGCTGGTTCACACCAATTTGGTCGGTCTGGGTAGAACGGCAAGGAGTGATGGCCGGTCAGGAGCTGGTGCCTCCCCGGGCTGGTCCGTAAAGCTCAAGCTCCCAAAATCGGGCGCGCCGGTCGGCGCCGGCGGCAACGACTATTCGAATGCGTTGGGCCGTGATCGGCGGGAACTCGGCAGCCCAGTAGCACGCCTCGTTCTCGGCGATGCGCGTACCGGGAATGTCGCGCCAGTCGGCCCCGTCGTGGTACTGCAAGACGAACTCGCGGTTCGCGCCCACCAACTGCCCGTCAGGCTGCCGATAGCCGCCGACGATCCGTGCGGCCGAGACGATCTGCGGGGCGTCCCAGGTCAGTTCGACGTGGTGCGGCGGCGCATCGTCGCTGATCCAGCGCGCCTCGTTGTCGCCCCAGTCGACGTTGCCGTCGTTGAGGTTCGCCGCCGGGTAACGCTGCGGATCGTAATGGCTCGATACGCTCACTGCGGCCGAACGGGCCACGTTGCGACGCTCCGCCGTAAGCCAGTCGGGCTTCGGCGGACCGGGCAGCGGCCGGCCAACACCCTGGAGGACCAGTTCCTTTAGATCTTCCAAGTGTCGTTCATACACTTGATGGTCACGCCATCCAAGTGTCAGCTCAACACCCTGACTCTCGACTATACCCTCATTGATGATGGGGAACT
>REEF01001016.1 GCA_007695205.1 Planctomycetaceae bacterium | reverse complement strand
TATTGCACATTTCCCAATTTCCTGCCGAACAACTTCTCGGCTGCCAGCGAAAAAGGTAGATTGGTACATCACGGTTGCGGTTTGGTCCGCGCACCCCCAGTTCGGCAATCTCTCCGGAGTTTCCATGATCAACGGCCCGAGCGACCCAGCATCCCGAATCCATCTCACCGAGGAATGTCGGGCGATGTCCGGCTTGAGTTGGGTGCCCTTCACATCCGGCAACGTCCGTCGGAACCACCGGAGTGACCAGAACCGTGTGAAATGGTTTTTCGCGGCCGTCACGATGTTGCTCACCATCGGTTGCTCAAGAGATTCCGAGCAAGACACGACCCGTACCCAGCCGGCAACGCCACCCCCGCCGCTGACGGTGTTGATCCTGGACGACCCACCGTTGGCTGAGGCGATCGAGCGGCAATGGGCGGCGCGAGCGGACGGGCGGTTGCAGATCCAACAGACGACCACCGCTGATCTGTTGTCCGAACGTCGGCGTCATCTGGCCGCAGACGCGGTGATTTTCCCCTCCTGGCTGATCGGAGAACTGGCCGAACAGAATCTGATCAGCCCGATTCCGGCCGCCACGTTAAACAGTCCCGAATTCGGAAGACGAGACATCTTCGATTTGATCCGGCAATCCGAGATCGTGTGGGGCGAGCGAGTTTTCGCGGTTCCTTTGGGCTCCCCCGTGCTGACCCTGTTGTATCGCCGCGATATTTTTGAGGCAATCGATGCGAAGCCCCCCGAAACTTGGGGCGAGTACCAGAAGCTGGTCCAACAACTGGCGGATCCTCTGGTGCGTAGCAAACTGCCAATCGAACCATCCGGGCCATGGTATCCGGTGGTGGAACCGCTGGGCGACGGATGGGCATCGCAGATGCTGCTGGCTCGTGCTGCCGGATATTCGCGGCATCGTAATTACTACTCGACCCTGTTCGATTCGCGGACGATGGAGCCTTTGATCGCCGGACCCCCGTTCGTACGGGCTTTAGAGGAACTGGTGGCAGTGCATCAAGGTCAATCGTCTGAAATGTTGGCGTTTGGGCCTGCCGATGCTCGTCGAGAACTGATCGCCGGACGCTGTGCGATGGCCATCACTTGGCCGAGTCGAGTCGAGGATCGTGGAGAATCCGACGCCAGTACGGGCCTGTTGCCCTTGGCTGCCGCTGAACTGCCCGGATCGCGCGAGGTCTTTAATTTGGGCGACCAAAAGTGGCACCCACGCAGCCGAACCGAGGATGGCCGAGCGACTCTTTTGGGGGTTGCTGGTCGCATCGGGGCGGTCAGTTCGTTCAGTCGGCAGCCGCAGGCAGCCTTAAACTTGCTGGTCAGTCTGTCCAGCACCGATTGGAGCGAGCAGGTCTCGCCGTTCAGTGAATCCACGGGTTTGTACCGCAGCAGCCAGATTCCACTGGCCTCGTCGTGGCTTGGTCCCGATTTCGAAACGGCTCGATCCTACGGGGAACTGGTACGGGACATCCACCGCCGCTCGTTATGGCTGACGTCGTTGCGCATCCCCGGCCGATCGAGGTATTTGACCGAGCTGGACAAGGCGGTTCAAGCCGCCGTGGCAGGCGACTTGGCACCCGCCGAAGCCCTCGAATCGGTTGCGGACCAATGGCGGGAGATCACCGAAGAGCTGGGCATCGAGACACAGCGGACGGCTTATTGGCGCAGCCTGGGGATGGAACCATAACCGTTGGGGTTAGCGGAAATTTTTTCTCGGCCGCGCGCGCTCCGCTGGACAAGTTCCGGTAGCCGCGATAAACTACGCCCTCACAAATCGGCGTGACCCCACGCGTTTTGGGGTAAATCCAGGGGGGCGTAGCTCAGTTGGGAGAGCGCTGCGTTCGCAATGCAGAGGTCGAGGGTTCGACTCCCTTCGCCTCCACCTGAAGCCACTTGTAACAAAAGTTGCAAGTGGCTTTTTTCATTGGACTTACGCCGTTGTCGCTGGGTCACCGAATCAGCCGTTTTGGCGAATGTGTCTGATTTTTTGCCGTATCATCGGTTTTCGGACACGAGACTCCACTGATTTTGATTTGGGACGAGAGGATGGGCCGTGACGAGACCAGAGCCGATGGATCATGCGAGCCAGAAGGATGAGGTAAATGCTTTCATCCGGCGTCCACGAATCCCGAAGCCGGCTGGCCGCTCGGGTCCAGAATTCCAGCGGGAAAGGCGAACTCCAGCTCAAGGTGCGAGAGCGGTTCGTCGTCGACGGTCTCGGCCTGCTGATCGCTTGCCGGCTGGCTGGCTTCCTGTTGGTCGCCTCCGGTGGAATCGGGGTACATGGTCGACAGGGCAGCGGCCCACGAATTCGTATCTTCCCGTTCGCCGATCGCCTGCGCTAGATCCACCAACTTGGCTCGGTCGGAATCCTCCAGCGGCAATTCCCGAATGACCCGTTCGCGCTGCTGCTGTGGAAGACGGCCTAGGACTGCCAACGCCTCCAGCCCCGGGATGCCCGCCAAGCGACGCAAGATCTCACTGGGCGAAGCCTGACGCAGTTCCCGGAAGACGCCCTTCACTTCCTCCGCGCGCGCCGCGACACGCGGGGCGCCGACGTCCAGCATCAGACGCGCCGAACCCGCTATCGGGAGAGTATCGGTGATGCTCGTATCGAAGACTTGGGACATGGCGTTCAGACTTCCAAACCATCCAACGTAATCAGTTTCCTCATCAAACCCGACACGAAATAGCCGTGCTCGTTCCAGTAGCTCTGGTAGACGAATTCGTTATTCAGCTCCGTGCCAAGGAACAGGTTCTGTTGAGCCACGTCGACCACCAAATGGCCGTCGCGAATCGCCCCCTGGATGACTTCCAACGCCGCTGCGCAACGCTGCCGGAAGTGTTCGATGCGTTGTCGGAAGACCCCCCAAATACCAATCATAACTCCTCAGACCGGGTTCGTCTTCATTCAGGTACTGATAGAACGCCGTATCCAGGTGTTGCAGGAACACGCCAGGCAGGCCTTCTGCGTCGCCCGCCGCCTCCGAAAGGGCCTCCTCGGTCAGGAAGGCTCCCCCGCCTCGCCCCTTGACCTTGACCCGCCGCTGGTGGATTTCGACCAGGTCGGCGG
>REEF01000083.1 GCA_007695205.1 Planctomycetaceae bacterium | reverse complement strand
ATGCGGATCGATCGGTTGTTCGTCGGTCGGTCATTCCGGTCGATCGAGTGGCAGCAATGGAAGTCCGGAAGGAAATAGCCCAAGCGCCAGGAGACCTAAGCGCAGGAAGAGGCGAGTCGACATGAATCTGCGTCTTCGAGAGATCTCGAACGAGGATTTGCCGCTCATTAGGCAGTGGCTGCAAGCGGATCATATACGTAGCGTCTGGGGTGATCCCAATGCCAATCTCGTTCTGCTGAGCGAGCCACCAGCCCATGGCGCCTGGCGAGCCATCATCGAAGCGCAAGGACGTGAAGTCGGGGTGGTGCTATGGCAGCACCCCTCGCGCGACGAACTGGACGCGGCCGGCCTCTCAGACATTCCGACGAGCGTGATCGATATCGACATCATGATTGGTGAGCCCACTGCCTTGGGTTCGGGGTTTGGGTCGAGTGCCATACGACAGGTTGCTGAAGCAGCATTGTCCGACCCAAGGGTGCCGTTCGTAATGGCGTGCGCTCGATTGGACAACCTGGCATCGCAGCGTGCCTTCGCCAAAGCGGGCTTTCGCACTGTCCGGGAGTTCGACGACGTCCCGAACGGGCGATACGTCCTGATGATACGTGACCGCCCGGAGGCCGCTGAACCCACGAAAGCTCTCGACCACCGCTTTGAAGGAGACCTTCTTTGAGGTCTACGAAAGCCTGTCCCGTCAAGGCCCCGGCAACCGTGCCGGGGCCGTGCTGGACCGTTTCAATAGAATCGAGTTGCCCACGACTGACAGCGAACTGGCGGTCATGGCGATGACGCCGATCATCGGATGCAACAGGCCGATCGCCGCGATGGGAACAGCGGCCAGGTTATAGAACCAGGCCCAGAACAGGTTCTGCACGATTTTGCGAAACGTCGCCCTCGAGAGCAGCATCGCTTCGGCCACCGCGTTGAGATCGCCGCGCACCAGCGTGACGTCGGCCGCCTCGATAGCCACGTCGGCCCCGGCGCCGATGGCGATGCCCACGTCGGCCTGCTTCAGCGCCGGGGCGTCGTTGATGCCGTCGCCGACCATTGCCACCAGTTCGCCGGTGCGGCGCTGCAGTTCCCGAATGGCCTCGACCTTGCCCTCGGGCAACACCTCGGCGCGGACCTCGTCGATGCCGACCTGTCCGGCGATGGCCCGCGCGGTGCGCTCGTTGTCGCCGGTGATCATCACGGTCTTCAGGTCCATCGCGTGCAGCCGGGCGATGGCGTCCTTGGAGCCGGGTTTCACTGTGTCGGCCACGGCGATCACGCCGGCCGCCCGGTCGTCGATCAGCACGAGGAAGGCGGTCTTGCCCTCGCTTTCGAGCCGTGCCAAGGTCTCTTCCAGTCCCCTGGCGTCGATGCCCGCCTCTTCCGCCAGTCGGCGCGTACCGACGCGCACCACCCGTCCGTCGACCTGTCCCTGCACGCCGCGTGCGGTGAGGGCCTTAAAATCGCTCACCTTCGATATCTCGGTTTCGCGCTGCTTCGCCCCTTCCACCACGGCCCGGGCGATTGGGTGTTCCGACCCGGTTTCCGCCGCGGCGGCCACCGCGAGAATCTCCTGCTGATCGAACCCTTCGGCGGCGTGAACGTCGGTGAGCGCGGACTGGCCCTTGGTGATCGTGCCCGTCTTGTCGAGCACGATGGTGCGCAGGTTCTTGAGGTTCTGAATCGCCTCGCCGGTTCGAAACAGCACGCCGCGTTCCGCCCCCATGCCCGAGCCGACCATCAGTGCCGTAGGCGTGGCCAGGCCGAGCGCGCAGGGGCAGGCGATGACCAACACGGCGATGGCCGCCAGGATGGCCAAGAAAAGGGGCGAAAGGTCCGGGTTCACCCACGGCAGGAACGTGGCGCCCCACTGGAGGATGGGCCGCAACTGGTCGGCCGCCAATAGCCACATCACAAAGCTGCCGGCCGCAATCACCATGACGGCGGGCACGAAATAGCTGGTCACTCGATCCGCGAAAGCTTGGATGGGCACCTTCGAGCCCTGGGCCTCGCGAACGAGGCGAATCACCCGGGCCAGGAACGTGTCCTTGCCCACCCGCGTCGCCCGCACCTTCAGCAGGCCCTCGCTGTTGACCGTCGCACCCAGCACCTGGTCGCCGGGACCTTTCTCCACGGGCACCGATTCGCCGGTGGCGATCGATTCATCGACGTGGCTGCTGCCTTCGACAATTTCGCCGTCGGTGGGGATTTTTTGGCCGGGCTTGACGACCATGATGTCGCCGGGTTGGAGTTCCTTCACGGGCACTTCGACCTCCCGGCCTTCGCGCTCGACGGTGGCCGTTTTGGCCCCCAGCGTCAGCAGCCGGCGAATGGCTTGCGACGCCCGTCCCTTCGCCCGATTTTCCAGGTAGCGGCCCAACAAGTGGAACGTCATGATCGTTGCGGCCATCTCGATGAACGAGGTCATCGGATAGACGAACCCGACCAGCCCGATCAGGTACGGCGGCAGGCTGCCCATACTGATGAGCACGTCCATGTTCGCCGTCCGGTTGGTCAGCGAGCGCCACGCCGAGACATGCGTGTGCCGGCCGATGATGAACACGACCGGGAACGCCAGGACGGCCACGATGGCCAGGTACAGCGCCTCGGGCAGCGCCCACAGGAACATGTGCACCATCATGAGGACCATGATGACGGCGGTTGGAACGGCGGCGAACCAGAACCGCCGCAGGGCCCGCAGCACGTAGGCCTCCTCGCGAGCGGCTTCGTCTTGCTCCTCTCCCTCAACCCGTTCGACCGCTTCGACCTCGTACCCGCCGCGCTCGACCGCGTGGCGGAGGCCTTCCGGCTGCGTCTGCCGCGGATCGTACGTCACCCTGACGCGGTAATCGCTGATATTGGTGCCAATTTGGTGCACCCCGGCAACGCGCTCCAGCGACGTGCGCACCAGGCCCGCGCAGTGATTGCTGCCCATTCCCGGCACGATCAGCGTGGCCTCGGCCGTAGCCTGCCCGTCGCCGCCTTCGGCCGACTTCGTCTCCGGCGGCCTTTGCAAGTCGGGCTCAGGGTCGTGACACTGGGGACAATGTTCGTCGGGAGTCATGGAGTTCATCCCCTCACAAGGATTGTGTTGT
>REEF01000624.1 GCA_007695205.1 Planctomycetaceae bacterium | reverse complement strand
GGCCACCTTGTTTGACAAGAAGCTCCTGGCCGGGTGCTTAAAATGCCTGTCCTTTTCGCTTAAAATGCCTGTCCTTTTCGTTTTTACCGGCTTTCGTATTCGTACGCGTGCCGGTCGCCGTCGGGGCGGCGGCCATGGTACAGGTACAAGGCTCCGTAGGACCAGTTTCGGCCGGTGATCGTCGGGAAATTGAAACGGTCCATCGTCAGCAGCACGTAGCGGGACGGGTAACCTTCGGGCAACGGAACCAGATTGGCCCAGACGCGCGTGCCCGAGGTCTCTGACCAAGGCGGCAGATCCATGTGCAAATGCCCCAGCGGCTGCAGGTCCGGATAACTGTACACGAACAGTTGCCGCGCGGCGCTGCCGAACATGCAGTATCGCCGGTCACCGATCTTCTGGATCGTCGTGCCGGTCGAATCGACATCGATCGGGCCACTGATTCGCTGATAATCTCCATCCCAGCGGTCCGATTCGCGGACCACGGCCTTGTATCCGCCATGATTCTCGCTGACCAGCATCCGCCACTTCTGGGCGTCGGTATCCCAGAGGACATGAGCATCCTCGTAATCTCCCACCAAATCCATCGCCGCGGCATCCATCACCGAGATCCCGAACCTTGGATCTTTTTGGCTCTGCACCGCCCACAACTCCTTTTCTTCGTCGGGATCGGCGAATGCCGTGAAGCCGGTCGTAACGCCACGCCACTGGCGCGCCTCGCGATCGTAGAAGATGTGCGAAGCGATCTCGTTACGCAACAGACCATCGTCGCGATCGAACAGAATGATACCCTCCAGCTTTAGATCAAAAGTGGAAGGGTCCATACTGAAAACCCCCTGGATATGATGAGGCAACTGGCGGCCGCGGATCGAAATCGTGTACCACAAACGGCCTCGATCCAGGTACGGTTGGCCGTCCTCGTACGTCATGGCTCGCAGATCCGCCAGACCAACGCCCGTATCGAGCACGCCTCGAGCCTGTCGCACGGTGACGCTACTGCCAGCGTCCAGCAGCGTGAGCAGCCTGGTCTGATAAGAAGCGATCGCCTGCTTCCGCCGCAGGTCCAGGTGTTTGTTCAGATCGTCGATCTGACCGATCACCTGCGGCAGTCCGTCCTTGTGCAAAAAAGCGGTCAACCCGCTTCCCAGCATCTGCAAGCGAAACTCGAAAGGCACCGACGGCGCCTGATCGTCGAACGTGCGGAGCGTCTCGCGATGGACTTCCTGGCCGTCGAGCATCACTTTCCACAGGACCGAGACCGGT
This sequence comes from Planctomycetaceae bacterium, assembly GCA_007695205.1. Taxonomy (GTDB): domain Bacteria; phylum Planctomycetota; class Planctomycetia; order Pirellulales; family Pirellulaceae; genus SKKK01. Next base: position 1,823 of record REEF01000624.1, on the reverse strand, counting down.
TTTCGATCCTGGAACGTCAGCAGCATCGAGTGCCGATGGGCGCCATCGGGCGAAGCCAAATCGAATCCGATCATGCCGTACCCTTCCAGGTCCTCGATCTGCAGCACGCAACTGGCGAAGGGATTCATCCCACCGACCCACATCGCACTGTGCGACGGCTGGTCCGCTTGAATCTTCAGCCGTTCGCCTTGTATCGAATAAACCGCCGGTTCACTGTCGTCCAGCGTCACCGCGGGATGCATCACCTCCAGCCCCACGATCTCGGCCGGCCGCAAGGACCACAGCGGGATCTCCTGCCGCGCATCAAACACCATGCGCCGCGCCGCCTGGCGAGTAAAGGCCAGATCCATCGGCGTAACCTCCGCCAGCGCCAAGCTGGAACCCATCATTAAGCCGATCGTACCGATCATCCAAAACACCTGCCCAAGAACTCGCGTTTGCATGTTTCTCTCCTGTTGCCTTTGGAGATAAAGAACAAAGCCCATCTGACTCCCGATGGCCTCAATGCCTTAAAATAAAGTTCGTTCGCAAAGTCGTATAGCCCGAAATCGGCTGAAGCGGCATTTTTCTTTCCACGTTCTGCTTGCTTCGCGCATATCCACTTATGACCGATAGCGGAGAACCGAACATGAAACCAGAATCTGCCTCGGACGAGTGGTTGATGGGGCAAGTCAAGTCGGGGCGACGTGATTGCCTGGAAACGCTCGTTCGACGATATGCCAGCCCACTGCTTACGTATCTGCGGCGCATGGTCGGCGATCCGGATCGGGCGGAGGACATGTTCCAAGACGCCTTTCTGGCCGTGTGGGTCAAGCGGCAGACGTACCGGTTTCCGAACCGGTTTCGCAGTTGGCTGTTTGCTATCGCGACCAACCGGTGCCGCGAAGCGTTCCGCCAAGCGAGCCCTTTGACGATGGTCTCGGTGGACGAACCGGATGAAATCCCGATGCCCTGCGGCGACCCGACACCGGTCGACGTGGCCGTGGCCACCGAAACCGCTGGGCTGGTGGCGACCGCCGTCGCGCGGTTGCCCGAGCGGCAACGGTCCGTCCTGGTGCTGCGGAACTGGAACGGCCTGTCGTATGCCGAGATCGCCGAAGTGGTGGGATGCAGCGAAGCGACCGTCCGTTCGCATATGCACCACGCACTGGCGGGCGTCCGACGATTCCTGGAACCTCGAATGAAGACGAACGATTTGTGACGTTTACGAATCGGGTGTGTTGAACTGTGTGAAAAGAACCCCGATCGAATCGGAGCCGAGTCATGATCAAGCCGGATGAGAATCTTTTGGATTACGTGGATGACTACGTACATGGGTTGCTGTCGGCGGAAGATGCCGAGATGGTGCGGCAGTTCTGCGAGACATCGCGACTGGGACAAGTCGCGTTGGACGAGGCGCGCCAGCGTTACGCAGCAATGCAGTCGGTTCCGCCGGTCGAGGCCTCGGAGGATCTGGTTCAAAAGACGATCCGATCCATCGAGGCTGAGGACAACGAACGACAACAAACGTGGTGGTATTATCGCAACGTCGTTTTTTGGGCCACGGCCGCCGCTGTGTTGATCATTGGTTCGGTGAACGCGTACTATTACCACCTGCAGGCGGCCCCCTTCGATGTGCGGTTGCTGGGGCAGAGTCAACTGCTGGCGGGCAGTCAGGCGGCCTTGCGAGTCGCGGTCTGGAACGTGCGCGATGACCGGCCCATGGCGGGGATCCACGTGTCAGTCAGCCTGTACAACCCCGCGAACGATCACGAGTTCCCTCTGGCCAACTTGTTCACCGACGCCAACGGGACCGCGACCCCGCGATTCGAGTTACCCAATTG
>REEF01000084.1 GCA_007695205.1 Planctomycetaceae bacterium | reverse complement strand
GACGAAGTCCACCGCACGATCCTGCGTCAGAGTCGGATACGGTTTGGGAGGTGGCCACGACCAGTTCCCGTTTAGACCATTGATTGTCGGGGGCGTCCGTAACGGGTAGAATCCGTCCAAACGCGGAGGTGCGACTGTGGCTCACAATATGATTGAAGATTTGTTACGAATCCGTCTGCTTGTCGCCGCGCTGGGCGAGCGATTGCCGACGCCTTGGTGGCGCAGCCAATTCTTGACGACAACGGGAATACGATACATGGACCGGATCTTTCCACGACTTTCGTTAGTGGCCGCGTTGATATCGACGACGTTGGCGGCTCGCCGTGAACATGATACCAACCTGGGTATCCAGGCATACCATCTGTTCCGCCTTCCTGCCCATCTTGAGGATCAACTCATGGAATTCGCACGAAACGCGGCTTTGAAAGCCAGCGTTATCTCGGATAGTACCGACGATTTAATGACCGAATTGCAGCGGTTCGATCCAGATGCCAAGCACCCGTTCGGTTCGGGACCGAAGGTACTGGGACGCATCGGTGAACTGCTGAATCCTCACATGCTTGGCTGCATGGCGTCAATGTATGCGACGGCAGCACGAGAACAGACTCGGGTCTATCCCTACTTTGAGTAACATGCTTATGACCAGCTTAACCGCAATCGACACTGCCCATCGATACACCAATCGGATCTCCAAAGGGACATCGTTGCTGGCCGAGACGCGAATTCTGTTTCGGGAATGGCGCCCAGGCGACACCAGCCGGGAATTGGCCGAGCGGACGCTGGAGAATGATCTCCTGGGACGCGCAACCGCTTATCGCGTGAACGATATCGTACGTCGCGGGTTTGCTCCCCGGTTCTTGTTCCCCAGTCCGTCACCAGCAGAACATCTGAAGCGACTCGTGGAACAACGGCCTGCTGGCGATTGGTTTGGGAATCTCTGCCTGCTGTATGCAGCGCGCGCCGATGTGTTGGTGCGCGATGCGGTGACCGTGATGCTCCGGCGCGCACGCGACGAAGGCCGATTGGCCTTGAGCTTGGATGCCGTGATCTCGTTCCTTCGTGATTCAGAGGAGGAGGGCAAAATGATCACCCCATGGTCCTTGGAGACCAAGAAGAAGGTCGCTCGCGGCTTGCTGAAGATGTTGACCGACTTTGGTTTCCTTCGACACAGCAATCGCGGCGCCCGAGAGATCCGCCGCTTTCGGCCGGAACCGTTAGCTGCGGCCTATCTGGCTTTCGATTTACACTTCCAAGGGTGTTCCGACACGATTGTCGCAAACCACCCCGATTGGCGGATTTGGTGGCTGGAGGAACCCGCCGTACGTGGTATACTGGATGAGCTAAGCGGGCACGGTTTGTGGGTTTTCCAGGCTGCTGGTTCGGTGGTCCAGATCACTTGGAATGTATGCTCGATGGAGGAGGCAGTGGATGTCATCGCTGGACTCGATCTTTGAAGAACTGCGTCAACAGTTCAAGACCCCAGACGCATTGAACCCGGCCAAGAGCGATCCGCTGTTCTATTTCGTCCACGCGCCGGAAGACACCTTGGAACTGAAGAAAAGAATCCCTCTTTGGATCGCAAAATTTCGCGAAGATGGCAAAGAGGTGGAAGTCGTCTCGTTTGCGGATTTGCTCTGGCAGATCATCGACGCTTCCGGCCGATGGGACGATTGGCTGGAAAGCGAGCCCACCGAGGAACCTGAGCAAATCAACCGGGCGGTCAAGGACGCAGTCCGTTCCGGCAACGCATTGGTCGAAGCCGTCGCGCGTCATCTGGACTCGGCGCTACCCAACCGGGTATTGTTTCTCGTGGACGCCGCCCTGGTGCATCCGTATTTCCGTCTCCGGACGCTGGTATCCGGTTTACACGATCGAGTCAAGCTTCCGGCAATTATTTTTTATCCGGGGCGCAGGTCGGGTCAGTACGGACTGCGGTTCCTGGGCTTCTACCCCGAAGATCCCAACTATCGATCGTCGCTCATCGGAGACTAAGCATGAGAATCATTCGTGATCTCTTCTCGAACACCCGCCCGATCGATCGGCCGATCGAGAAGGTCATCGACTACTATGCCACCGATAGCAAACGACTGGCTCGGGAAATCGAAGAATACGAGGTCACCGACAATATCGAGGCTTGCTTTCAACGCTTTCTCGACGTGTTTGGGCAAGGCGTCCGCACCGGCGACATTACGGAGATCGGCATTTGGGTGTGGGGATTCTACGGTTGTGGAAAGAGCTCGTTCACCAAATACCTGGGATTCGCCCTGAGCCCCACATTTGTTGTCGAAGGCACAGCTTTTTTCGAGTTGCTCTGTAACCGACTAAAATCCCATCAGACGCAAGCGGAATTGCGAGCACTGGTCAACCAACATCCCACGACGGTCATTATGTTGGATCTGGGCGCCGAACAATTGGCCGATACGGCCAGCGCGTCCGTGACCACCGTCCTGTACTGGAAGGTACTGCAATGGGCCGGTTACAGTACCGAGAAGAAAATCGCCCAACTGGAACTGAAGCTGGAAGAATCTCGCCTATACGATGAGTTTCAGCAAGCCTACCGAGACGTTTTTTCGGGAAAAGGCGAGTGGACGGACATCCACAACGACCCGTTGATCGGCATCTCGCGAGCGGACCAACTGGTCCCTCAGTTCTTGCCAGACGACTTTTCCAAACGGGGTGATTTTCGGTCCTTGAAATTCGAACAGGCATTGACGGTCCGCGACCAAGCCGAACAGATGATCCGGCTGATACGGCGTCGCTCCGGCCATGAGAATATCCTGTTTTTGATCGACGAGGCCGGTCAGTATGTGGCTCCGCGCAGCGAATTGATCTTGAATCTGGACGGGCTGGCTCGCAACCTGAAAGAACTGGGCGACGGCAGGGTCTGGATCGCTGCTACCGGTCAGCAAACTCTTGCCGAGATCGTCGAAAAATCTGCCCACAATTCAACCGAACTCAATAAGCTCCGCGACCGTTTTCCGATCAGCATCGGACTGGATGCCCGCGATATCCGTGAGATCACCTATCTGCGTTTGCTGACCAAGTCGGCCGAGGGCCAGCAGAATCTACACGATCTGTTCAACCGCCG
>REEF01000881.1 GCA_007695205.1 Planctomycetaceae bacterium | reverse complement strand
CGATCTGGAACTGTGCCGCATGGCCGTTCCGCGCCGGGTGTATACGATGTCGCACATCGATTACGTGGTGGATCGGCTGGGCTGGTTGCACGACCACCGCGAACTGGTCGGTGGTCTCGAGTTTTATGAGGAGCCGCCCGTATTGCGGTTCTTTACCGGCAAGCTCCGAGCTTTGGGCGATTGGGGCACGAAATTGGCGGCTGCATTCGAAGCCGATTTCGGCCCGCATGTTTAAGCTCCCGACACCGGATGACCGTCTACTTGATCGTTGCATAAACAGTAGGACGGATTGGCAATCCGTCCCACAACACAAGTAGGACGGATTGGCAATCCGGCTTAAGCGGGAGCTTGAAGCAACGTGGGGGTTACTGTTGATCGACGGACGCCGAGGCCGGTTGGATGATCAGATCGTGCTGGCAACCCGGCTCGAGGAACGTGATCAAGTAGGCGAGCAGCACACCCAGCAGTAAGGCCGAAGTCAGCTTGATGCGATCGTGCGTGTGGAACTGGATCTCGGGCAGGATGTCCGCCAACGAGATGCACAGGAATACCCCGGCCGCAAAACCCAACGCTACGCCGACCACCAGATCCTGTTGTTCGCCGAATTGTCGCAAGCCGTAGAAAAAGGCCGCTGCGCCCAGCAGGCACATCGACGCAAACAACAGATTCACCAGTGTCTGCGCGCGGGATGACCAGCCGCCAGCCACCATGACCGAGGTGATCGACATCGCGTCCAGCGGTTTGTGCAACAACACGGCCAAGAAGGTGCCGACACCCAGCAACTGCCAGTCGCTGCCTTCGTTCTGCGAGGCAGCCACCACGCTGGCCGCCAATGCCATCCCGTCGATGATCGTGTGTAAGGCCAAACCGGCTCCCAATCCGATCCAACTGTACGCGTGCCGATGCGTGTCACATAACTGGCCGTCGACCGGGTACTCTGGCGTATGCGTACACGATACGTGCGAATGATCGTGCGAGTGCTGGTCAGCATGCCGATGGTGGTCCGCCGGGTGGTTCGCAGGATCAACGTGTCCGGAACCAAGCGATTGGGACACGATCGACTTGGCCGTCGATCGGTCCACCGGCGCGTGCTGATGGACTTGAAAGATTCGGATCAGCACAAACATCGTCAACAGCCCCAGCAGCGTCGCCCCCACGGTCATGTCGATCGATCGCGTCCCCACCACCGAATGGGGGATCATGTGCAGCAATCCCACGCCCAGCACCAACCCGCCCACAAAGCTCATGATCGTCTGCATTTCGGTGTGAGTCAGCCGCATGCGAGACGGCAGTGTCCCGCCAAACAACGAGGCCAGAGCGACTAACAGGCAATAGGTGAAAACCAGAATCAAGGGCCACATGCGATATCAAACCGGCGAGGCAAATATTGGGGGTGGGATGGGGGTATTGGTAAACGGATCACCGAATCTGGGCTCATGGTGCCATCTTGACGCCTGCCTTACAAGGGGCGACCCGCTTGCCGAGCCGATGACCCGTCTATAATGGCAAAGCCCCAGCGGAGTGGAACGATAGAATGTGATCTTGAAACGGCGGAGCACCGATCCATGAATCCTCCCAGTCGACCGATAACCCTGCGTGAACTGCGGGAAAGCGGATGGAAGTCGAAGTCGATCAAACGAGAAATCCGCGAAAATTTTCTACGTATGTTGGCTGCCGGCGAAGAACTGTTTCCGGGAGTGATCGGGTACGACAGCACCGTGATCCCAGATATCAATCTGGGGCTGATCTCCGGTCACGACCTGTTGTTTCTCGGCGAAAAGGGGCAGGGCAAGACCCGCATCATGCGGAACTTGGTCCGTTTCCTCGATCAAGAAATCCCCTACCTGGACATTCCAGAAGCACCGTTCCACGAAGATCCGTATGCCCCGATCAGCTCGGTTTGTCGCCGCTTTGTGGCGGAACATTCGGAGGATCATGTGCCCATCGGTTGGTGGCATCGCGACGACCGATATGCCGAGCGTCTGGCACCGGGAACGAAGTTTGCCGACATCATCGGGGAAATCGATCCTGCCAAACTGGCTGGTGGCGAGAGCATGTCGGCGGAAGAAGCGTTGCACTTCGGCTTGATCCCTCGGATGCATCGCGGGATCTTCGCTGTCAACGAACTACCGGAACTGGACGAATTGGTCCAGGTCGGGTTGTTCAATATCCTGGAAGAACGGGACGTGCAGATCCGCGGCTATCCGATTCGTTTCGATCTGGATATCTTCTTGCTGTTTTCTGCCAATCCATCGACGTTCAATCGCAGCGGCAAGGTCATTCCGCAGTTGAAGGACCGCATCGGTTCGGTGATCCACACCCACTATCCACGATCGCGGGATATGGGCATCGAGATCATGGAACAGGAGGCCGGGATGGACTTGGGCGGAGAATACCCAGTCGTGGTGCCCTATTTCATGCGGGAAATCATCGAGGAGGTCACGGTTCAGGCTCGAAAATCCAAGTACGTCGACCAACAATCGGGAGTCAGCGCGCGATTCAGTATCGCCAACTATCGTACCATGGTAGCCTGCGGCCGGCATCGCGGCGTGCTGCTGGGCGAAAAACCGTCGGTCCCGCGGGTCAGTGACCTGGGACGGATCTACAGTTCGTCGCTGGGCAAGTTGGAACTGGACCTGATGGGCAGCCACCAGATGAGCGAGCGTCAGGTGCTGGATTCGGTCCTGGCGCTGGCCATCCGCACCGTGTTCGAAGAGTATGTGGACAAGCACGGCCTGGCCGAGATCAGCGAGATTTTCAACCGAGGCGTCAAGATCCAGGTCGGCGACCTGCTGCCTTCGTCGCAATACGCCGAGCGTTTACAGCGAGTGCCGCCTGTGTGGGACAAAGCGTTCGAGGTCAACGCCTCGTCCGACGTCGCCATGCGAGCCTCGTGCGTCGAATTCGTCCTGGCCGGACTGCACGCCATGGATCTGGTATCACGATCCCAGCACCACGGCCAGATCCATTACGAGATTCAGTGACATCGAGTACACTGAGCGTTGGCCGCTACGTATGGACAACCCAAGTAGGCCGGCTTGCCAATCCGTCCCACTTTTTATGCAACCATGGGGTAGATTCATGCCCATGGGG
>REEF01000085.1 GCA_007695205.1 Planctomycetaceae bacterium | reverse complement strand
TCTCCGAAAACGACTCCCGACCCCTTTGCCCTCACTCCTGCAACGCCACCGCGATGGAAAAAAATCGGGGGCGGGTGCTTAGCGGTGTTTCACTGATATACTTCCGTCAGACGGTCGATCACCGAAATTCGTTCATGTATTTTGCTGAGGATATCAAAGAGATGAGTTTGCTGCATCCTTTGGGCATTGTGGTTACTCTGTTGGTGGCTTTAATGGTTGCGGTGGGTGCCACGCCAGCACAGGAATTCCAGCTACCGGTGGACTCGCAACCGGGCGGGTTCGTGGTCGAAGGGTTCGGACCGGATGGGTTCGGTGCATCTGTCGATCCCAAAGGCGATTTGGAACTTTCTGGTTCCTTGCGACTGTTGCCGGACGCTCGCGAGGGGATTCTGCAGATCCAGGCACGGATCACCGATGGCTGGCATATCTATTCGCTCAGCCAGCAAGGCGGTCCGGGACCATCGAAGATCGCGGTCCCCGCTTCGGACAAAATCGAAGTCCTGGGGCCTTTCCGCCCGGACCGCGAGCCGAAAGTTCGCGAGGTCGATCAATTTGATGTCCCGCTGGAAGAGCACTATGGCCAGATCACGTGGACCGCGCCCATCCGAATTGGCGAGGGTGTCGAGCCTCAGGATCTGGAAGTACAGGCTCTGTTGGACGCCATCCTGTGTCATGACGATATCGGCTGTCGCCCGATCATGGACAGGCCGGTGGACGTGCGGTTCGCCGGCGTCCTGGATGACTCGGATGCTCTGGCCGCGATCATTCCGAGGTTTGGCGAGTTTCGTGCGGACCGATCCCATGTGACGATTCTGGGCTACGTCCAGCCGGCGGTGGTTCAGCCGGGCGAAAGTTTGACGTTGGTTGTGACGGCCGTGTGCGACGACAATTGGCGCATTTACGCCTATGCTGAGAAGGACCCCAACGAGGTTGCCAAGCCCACATTGGTTGTGCTTTCCGAACCGTCCGCATGGACATTGGGACCCGCACGGGCCTCTAGCGAACCGATCGTCAAACGCGAGGAGGGTCAAGCGCCGGTAGCGTATCACGGCGGCACGGTGACCTGGACTTTCGAAATCCAAATCCCCGAGGATGCCGCGCTGGGCACGATTCCTCTGACGGGTCTGATCGGCTACCAGACCTGTACGGAAATCAGTTGTGATCGTCCGCTGGCGGCCCAATTCCAGGTGGACGTGGTGATCGGCCAGCAGTCGGTCGAGGGCTCGTTGCCTTTAGAGTTTTCGGCGGCTGGTTACAACACGGTCGCTCGCGCGGCCGAAGCCAGGCAGGAGGCGATCGAGGTGGTCGAGCGCACCGACGCCGTGGAAGCGAGTCCCCTTGATTTGCGCCAGATCGACTTCTGGGCCTTCGCTTTCGATCGTCTCGGGTTCCGACAGACCGACGGCGTGTGGGCTCATAATCGTCTGCCCAACATCACGCTGAACGCTTACGTTCTGACCGCGCTGGCCTTGGGGCTCAGCCTGCTGGTCAGTTTTTTGGGCGGGTTGATCCTGAATATCATGCCGTGTGTGTTGCCCGTGATCGGTTTGAAACTGATGGCGTTTGTCCAGCAGGCGGGCGAGGACCGTTGGCGGATCTTCAGCTTGAACGTCTGGTATTCGCTGGGCATGTGGCTGGTCTTTTTGATCTTTGCCACCGTCGCGGCCATTTTGCATCTGTTGGGACAGACGTTCGCGTGGGGTGAGCATCTGGGTGATCCGCTGTTTGCGATCCCCCTGCTGCTGCTGGTTTTCACGTTGGGGCTGAGCATGTTTGGCGTCTGGGAGATCCCGATCCCCGGCTTCGTCGGCAGCGGCAAGGCGAACGAACTGGCGATGAAAGAAGGCCCGGCCGGCGCTTTCTTCAAGGGCGTGCTGACCACGATCTTGGCGACTCCGTGCAGTGGACCCTTTATCGGCGTCGCCGTCGGGATCGCAGTGATCGCACCGATTTGGTTGAATTTCTCGATGTTCACAGCGATGGCTTTGGGCATGGCTTTCCCCTACCTGATCATCGGCGCGTTTCCTCAATTGATCAGGTGGTTGCCGAAGCCCGGCGAGTGGATGAATACGATGAAGGAATTCATGGGATTCATCCTGATGGGCACGGGTGTCTGGATCCTCTATTTCATGGAAAACCGTTTCATGACCCCGGTCCTCGTGTTGCTAGTCGGGGTGGGGGCGACCTGCTGGGTGATCGGCGGCACCTCGATGACCGCTACGCGGATGAAGCGGGTGCGCAACTGGGGCTGGGGAGCGCTGTTCAGCCTGGTCGGATTCTGGCTGTTCCTGGCGTTGCTGCCACCGCCCAGCGACGTGATCGCCGAGCGTCGCGTTGTCGATAAGAACTCGTCCGAACTGCCCTGGGAGGCCTACACTCCCGACCGATTGCAGCAGTATCGTCAGGAAGGCCGCACCGTACTGGTCGATTTTACGGCCGATTGGTGCTTGACTTGCAAGACCAACGAAGCGGTGGCACTCAACACGTTCGCTACCAAGCGGCGAGTCCTAGAGAATGGCGTGGTGACGCTCAAGGCGGACAAAACGCACCGTCGTACATCGCAGGAAGTCAACCAGTTGCTGCTCGAATTGGGGAACTACGGTCAAACCGTACCGTTCTTGGCCATCTATCCGGCGGACAGTGACGAACCGATCCTGCTGGACGGTCTGGTAACCAGGGACCAGGTGATTTCCGCCCTGGAACGAGCCGGACCATCGCGCGGCGTCGCCGACGATTCCGAGGCGTAAACAAACGGCATGCGTTGAGCGACGTCGAAAAATCCACCGTCGGATGCAACGCGAATCGAACGGGCAGAAAACCGGCGACTCCGACCCACCCCACCGTTTTGCCGCGTGGTACGGGCCGGGGGACACCTGCCGTCGCGTTGCGACTCACGGACTTTGTGGCGTCGCCCGTCCCACGGACTCGCGTCCGTGGCTATTGCATGCCGTCGCGTTGCGACTCGCACGCATATCGCCAAAAAATGCCCGTCCTTTTCGCGTCAAAAAATGCCTGTCCTTTTCGCCCTGTCCTTTTCGCCTTTTCGCCTTTTCGCCAATTGGTCGGTTATTTTGGACGCACGATTCAGGAGCA
>REEF01000086.1 GCA_007695205.1 Planctomycetaceae bacterium | reverse complement strand
CAATCCGACGTGAGCGATCTCCGGCGACGTGTAGGTACACCAAGGGATGGTCAACGAGCTGGACTTGGATCGGCCCTTGAACAGCGTGTTCTGGATCACGATGCGGGCCATGAAGTCCGCCGCGTGGGTGAACTGGTACGGCGAGCAGATGTCGCCCGCGGCATAGATTCGCGGATTGGTTGTCTGCATGCGGTCGTTGACCTGCACGCCTTTCTTGCCGTAGGCCACGCCCACCGCGTCCAGATTCAGATTCTCGACGTTCGATGCCCGTCCCACGGCCATCAGCAAGCCGTCGACCGGCTCGTCGTACTTGCGGCCGTGCGAAGTCGCGGTCAAGCGGATTCCGCCCGCTTGCTTCAACTCTAGATCCCGTCCGCAGCAGAGCAGTTCGACGCCGTCCCGCTGAATCGCCTTCTGAACGATCTCCCCCGCGTCCCGGTCCTCCCGTGGTAGGATGCCGTGTTCCGCTTCGACCAAGAACACCTTGGCGCCGAACTGGGCGAACGTTTGAGCCATCTCGCAGCCGATCGGACCGGCCCCAATTACACCGATTCGCTTGGGAAGTTCCGTCAGCGAAAACAGGGTCTCGTTGGTCCAGTAGTCGATGGTGTCTAGCCCTGGGATGGGCGGCGCGGCGGCTCGGGCTCCCGTTGCGATCACGGCGCGTTTGAAGTTCAGCTTAGTGCCGTCCACGTCGATGGTGCTGGAATCCAGAAACCGTCCCTGACCAAAGTAGACGTCGATGCCCAAGTCTCGAAATCGCTGCGCCGAGTCGTTCGGGCTGATCTGAGCCCGCAGTTTTCGCATCCGCTCCATCACCGCCGGGAAATCGACACGCATGCCGTCCGGAACCTCGATCCCGAACTGACGCGCGTTGCGGATCGTGGCGACGATACGCCCGGCGCTGATGATCCCTTTCGAGGGCACGCAGCCGACGTTCAGGCAATCGCCGCCCATCAGGCTGCGTTCGACCAGGGCGACTTTCGCCCCCAGTCCTGCCGCGCCCGCCGCGGTGACCAGTCCGGCTGTTCCGGCGCCGATGACGACCAAGTGGTAACGTCCCGAGGGCGTCGGGTTGGTCCAACAGGGCGGGTGGACGTTCGCTTCGAGTTGCCGGTTATAAACGTCGGCAGGTAGTAGCTGAACCAATTCGGGCATGGTGTTCCTCGCAAGTTCCGAAAAAGTAACCGCATCGATCATCTGACGGACTTGACGACGAATGCTTACAGGATTTCGGTGGGAACCGCTGATCAACGCTAGTGGACGCAGTGGGTCCCGCGCGCCGAGCGGGACCAGCTTTCCTGGTGGGAATCTGCGAGCCCCCTTGGTCCCGCTCGGCGCGCGGGACCCACCGACCCCTTCCGCCGATTCCACCAAGAAAGACATGGCCGGGTGCTTAGCGTTCATCAGCGGTTTGCTCACCCGGCGGAATGCCTGCGGTAGGTGTTCAGGAACCGGCGGTCGATTCTGTCTTTCAACCACATGCTCGTTCGGCCGTTCCACCAGAATGGTCCCCACGCCGATAGTGCGGTGCCGTCGCCCAGGTTGAGGATGGCCAGGTAGCGTTTTTGCGGTTGGTACTCGGCCAACGGTTTTCCCGCGATGCTGGCCAGCAGGTTCGCGTGCAAGAAGGCCGCTTGCCGCACTCCGAACACGCCCAGTTTGGGAAGCTCGTAGCCTTCCAGCGCCGCACAGTCGCCGGTCGCAAAAACTCGGTCGTCGTCGATCGAGTGCAGTTTGGCATTCACCAGCAAACCGTCTCGGCAGCGGACCGGCAGTCCCGTTCGCTGCACCAGCGAGTGGGCTTCCAGTCCGGTGGCCAGCACGACCAATTCAGCATCGAAGCGGCTGCCATCTTCGGCGATCAATGTCTGCTGCTCGCGACCTGCGATGCAGGTACGGGTGCGGATCGTCAGTCCGCGCCGTGCAAGTTTCTGCTGCAATGTCTGCGATGCGCGGTGCGGTGCTTGCGGAATGATTCGATCGGTGCTGGTGACCAAGGTCACCGGCATCGGCACGCGGTGACGCACAGCCAATGCCAGCAGATTCGCCGCCACCTCGACACCGGTGGCCCCCCCGCCCACCACGGACACGCGAGGCGGGTCGCCGTCCCGCAGCCTTGTCTCCAAATGCTCGCGCAGTCTCCACAGATTGCTTATCGGCTTGACGCACCAGACGCTGGGATCACCCATTGCCTCTGAAAACGGGACAGGCACCTGGCTACCGACATTGAGCGACAGCAGATCGTAAGCCAGTTCCCTCTCGTCAGCCAGACGAACTCGACGCCGGTCGGTATCGACCGATTCGACCCGTCCGCGAACGAACTCGCCACCGTGAGCTTCGATCAACGTTCGGGGGTCCAATCGATCCTCGTCGGGCGCGTACATCCCCCCCAGCATTCCGCTGGCCAGGCCCGAGTACCAAAAATCGGCCGGTTCGATCAACACGACGCGCGCTCCCAGCGCAGCCAGCGCTTCCGCGCGCGACGCGACCAACAAATGAGCGTGGCCGGCTCCGACCAGGATGGCCGTAACGCGGCGTGTCATTCGGCCGTCCCACGTTTCAGTAGAGACTTAACCTGCTCTTTGCTGGCCAATCCCACATGGCGGTCGACGACTTGCCCGTCTTCGAAAACCAACAAGGTGGGGATGGATCGGACCTGATAGGCGGCGGTCAATTCGCGGTTTTCGCCCACATTCAGCTTGACAATCCGCGCGTTGTCCAACTCGCGGACCGCTTGATCCAGAATCGGCGACTGACGCTGGCAAGGTCCACACCAATGGGCATAGAAGGCTACCGCCACCGGCATCGCCGATTCCAAAACCTGTGCGTCAAAATCCTGTTCTGACACCTCCGCTACCGTGCGTTCCTCAGCCGTTGCCTCCAAAGACCCGCCCATGTTGGTGACAGTCAACGCGAATAACGGCACGGCAAGAAACGGGGTAATCAACCAACCCATTTTGGATTTAATCTTCATTGGTCTCTCCTTTCGTTCATGCAAAACAAATGGGGTTCGAAAAGCTGACGGATCAGCCACGCATTTTCTTACACGAATCTTCGATTTCAGCGGGAGGGGAATGAATTCCGCGTTAAGA
>REEF01000087.1 GCA_007695205.1 Planctomycetaceae bacterium | reverse complement strand
GAGACCTTCGGTCGGCGGTTTCGGCGGGGTCGGAGACCCTCGCCGAACGCGGGGGGTTTCGTTGCGGTCGGAGACCCTCGTTGAACCGCGGGCGGTTTGGACGGGGGCGGTGACGCTCGCCAAAGCGCGGTAGATTACTTCCTGCGGGTTGTCTAAGAACCTTCTGTTTGCCTGACCCGTCCCATCGTATCACGCCGGCAAGGGCCGCGTCCTTGCTGCTGCTCGCGGGGCCTGGCCGTCCGTGGCCATGCCTCGTCCGCGAGACTCCCCCTTTTCCCCCGGCGTGAACGACGCTTGGCATATCAGGCGGACGAACACCGCCCATGTTCAACTCAAAAACACGGAGGAACGTATGAAAGACGTAACGGAATCTATTCGCAGTAAACGCTTGCTGGAAATCAATGCCGAGCCCCACGGTCCGGAGGATCTGGTCGCCAAGTACGGCCGAGTGTGGACCACGATCGAGCTGATGGCCGAGTTCCATGTATTGGGCTTCGGCGCTCCCTATGTGGTCGTTCAACGCAAATCGGACGGATGTAAGGGCAGCTTGGAATTCCAGCATTCGCCGCGATTCTACTTCAATTTCGTTGCCGCTGCGGCGTGAGACGTAGCGGTTGCATAGCAAACGGCCAGATCGCGAATTCGTCAACGCCGGAAACAGCGTCCGTTTTCACTTTAGCGAAACCCTAGAGCCGTGAACTTCTCGCGTTGTTCCGTGGCCCAGGCGTCGTTCGGTGCGACACGCTGATACGCCTTCAGGAACGCTGCCGCCTTGCCGAAATCTCGAAGCTGTTCGTACACCACCACCAGACGTCGCAGAACCGCGGGCCTTTGCGGGAAGTCTCGGTTCAAACCCAGCAGGATCTCCGACGCCTCCGCGTAGCGGGCTTGCAGGCCCAAGATCGAGGCTTTCTTCAGCAACAGGTTCGGACTTGCCCCCTCCTCTTCGAGGATCGTATCGACCAGTTCCGCAGCTCGACTGACGTCGCGAGTCTCCAGGTAGCACTTGAGCGCCAGTTCGCGGAGGTCACGGCGAAGCGGCGACGCTTCCGACAGCAATTCCAGGTTCGCATCGAAATCCCGCTTGGCATCAAAGTACCTGCCATCACGAACAGCCGCCGAGACCATGAGCATGAACGCGTGGCGATCGCTGGTCGCTTGGAATTCCTGACGTGCGACATTCTCCGCACGAAGGAACTCTGACTCGTCCAGAAGCTTTACGGCGCTGCTGGACCAATCGGTCGTTGTCGGCTTCGGGATCGAAACGGTACGTTCCGCGACGTAATCCAACTGTGCCCGCTTGGCTCGTTTGGTAGCGGCCAGCAGATCAGCGACCGACGCCCAGCGGTGCGTCGGATCGCGAGCCAGGCACCGCAGGATCACTTCCTCCAACGCCGGGCAGACCGAACGATTGATTTCGCGCGGTCGGGGAAACGGGGCATAACGCGCGACTTGGTTCAGCGTGTCATGCGGCAAACAGGACGTGACCAAGTGATAAAGCAACACGCCCAGGCTATAGATGTCAGCCTGAAAGATCTCCTCACGACTCCGCCCACGGCGCGTCGTGCCCACGATCTCCGGCGCCGAGTACAGGATGGTACCACCGTTTTCCCGCGTCCGGGTGTACATGTCCTCCGGAAGGATGCTGCTGCCGAAGTCGGTGATTTTTGCCTGATCCCCGGACACGAGCACATTTTGTGGCTTGATGTCGCCGTGCGACATGCCCAGTCCGTGCAGGAATTGCACGCCTGCCACGACCTGCTCGTACAGACCCAGGACTTTGGCATAGCTGGTGACGAATCCCTGTTCCCCCTGTTCCAGCAAACTCGCCAGGGGGACACTCGCGAAGTAGTCCATCTCGATCACGTACCACTCGCGTTCGGGTGGCACGCGCCCCATCCAATGCACGCCGACGACGTTCGGGTGCGCGGTCTGGCCGATCAAACGCTCGCCTTCCGCCAGATCCTCGTTCTTTGCTCCCTGTTCCCTGGGGATCTTCAAGGCCACGATTCGATGATCCTCCAGCCTTTCGGCCCTCCACACCGAACCGTACGACCCTTCGCCCAGATGCTCGATCAACTGGTAGCGGTCGCCGAGTCGCTTGTCTTCTCGGGGAATGAAAAAACGATTTCGCTGGCTCATCGTACCCCTCGCTCGATCAACTGGGCCAGTTTCCAGAGGCCGTCCCCCGTTTCCTGCAGAACCGCTTGAAAAAAGGCCACCCGGCATGTTACGGAACCATGCACGGTTTCCTTAGCCGCCGTTTGGAACCCTTCCTTCACTCGCCGGCGCAGCCTGTCATGGTTGGGCAACGAGGCCAGCCCCTTCGTCCAGTAACACAAAATCAGCGCCGTCGGCCGCTGGCACCAGCGATGGTAAGCCAGCAGCAAGTTCTCTATCTTACTTAGCAGCTTGTCCTCGTCCGCTTGGCCGCGATAACGCTCGAATTCCACCAAGACCGCAGCATCCCAGCGTTCAGGGGCCAGCCAAACCGAGTCGTTCCGCACGTCGTCGCCAGCGAATGCGTACGGTCCATTCTGCGGTGCGGGCATCTCGGCGATCACCGTGTACCCCAGCGATGCCCCGATGTGGGTCCAGTACGTCATTCCCGTACTGTGCAGCGTGGACGAGTACTCTTCCAAATGAGTCCGAATGGTGGGTACTCCTTGACGCGAGCTACCCGGTCGGGAGGATCAGGTTCTTTCCGGACAAGGAGCGGGGCATCCAAACCACATTTCCCCATCAGTCTTACAACGGCCCCCCAAAGGACAACGCTCCCTGGCGAACTGGCGACATCTGTCTCCAAACACCGCTGGCCGTTTTTGGAAAACACGGCTACGACGCCGATCCGATCGGCGACCCCAGCCGCTTGGCTTGGTACTTCCACCGAGCTTTGTCGTGGCTGAAGGCCGCGGCCTCTGGTACGCTGATGGGCGATGGCGATCCGTTTGAACTGCCTGTGTTCGTCCCCGTCGGGCCGACAATCCGCACGATCGCGAACTGTGAATCTGCCGAGACATTCGGGACTTGGGAGGGATGTGACGTTCAGTGGGGGACCGCGGAATTAGTTACCGTTGGTCCGAGGCAGGCTCACAC
>REEF01000089.1 GCA_007695205.1 Planctomycetaceae bacterium | reverse complement strand
ATCGAAGGGGCGACTTCCGACAGCCAGATCGCGGTCTCGACCGCTTCGACCTGGCAGAAGAACGGCCGAACGCCGCTGAACGGATGGCTTCGCCAGTGCTGGAGCAGCCGGGCCGTCTCGGGCGTCACCCGCCAATCCGCAGGGTTCGGGATCTCGCGCCACTTGTTGACCAGCAACCGGACCCTGTTGATGACCGGGATCGGGTCGTACCGCTCCTGGTCGTCCGCGACCGCCTTGCGGTCGCTGAAGTCGAGCTCGCTCTGGGCCTTCTGCCGCTTGGGCTTGGGGATCGGGGTCAGGTACTCCGCAAGCCGCCGGCGCTCGATGATGTCATCGGTCGGCATGCCCCCTTCCAGCCGCCAGTGGCGCCCGGGGTACCCGTAGGGCGAGTTGAGAATCGGCTGCTCGTAGAACTGATCGGGCACCAGGCCAACCCCTCCCTTGTTGCGGGTGCTCTGCCCCGCCGGGCCCCTCTGGAAAGCGGCGGCCCCGACCCGCTGGATTTGGGTGGAAGCCCTTCCCGATGAACACCTCGCCGGGTATGCTGCTCCTGACCGTCTATGCCGGCTGTGGCCGCGACACGCAGTCTACCGCACCCCTGTGCAGCGCGGCAATAATGCGCCAGAGTGGGGTGACAGACCGCTGTCAGCCCACACAGCCGGCGTCGAGATCACGCCCGCCCCGCGATGAAGAGCTATGCGGGGACCAGGGAGTTTGGAGCAAACGCGGCGGAGCCGCCGCTCACCATCGAGATCATGTCATGGAAGACGCAGCCCACACCGATGCGAGCAGAATCGAAACCAAGCCCGAAGTGACCGGCGCCGAACGCGATGTGCCCCCATTGCCAGAGGGTGTGCTGGGGCCCATCGGCGCATTGCACTTCGTCGACACAGCCGACCTCGTTCGCAAGGCGATGGGGGCCGAGCGGTACGATCCGACCCCGGGGAAGGAGTCCGAGCAACTTCAGGTGTTGGTCGATGGTCTGTACGAGATCGTGGCCCCTCTTCTCGTTGAGAGCCTGCCGCACCTGGAATCGCTCCCGGATGCTGACGAAGCGGCCGAACTTGGGGTCCTGCTCGTCGCGATGTGCCGTGGTCACCTGAAGGACAACGCGGATTGGAAGTCGCCCGACGCAGCGCGGCTCGCAGAATGGCTTGAGAGAGAAGACGCGGATCCCGTGGTCTCGATCGTGGCCGCTGTCGTGTGCGCATGGATGTTCATGGTGGTGATCGACCGTCTCATGGCCCATGTCGACGAAGCTGCAGACGAGGCCGACACGATGGCCGCGTTGCGTGTGCACGCAGGGGCGATGCCGATCATCCAAAGCATAAGACTCACTCTTGGTGAATCAGCCAGTCTTGACGAAACGGTGCGGCGACTCATCCAATATCCGCCGGCACACCTCGGTGTAGTTCTCTCGCAACTCGACCATGAGTGCAACTCTGTTTCTGGAGACGCTTCGCCTCGCGTTGGCTCTGGAGCCACAACCCCTCGGGCCGCAAGTGAAGGTGCGCGCACCGACGCATCAACGCCCCTAGAAGATCCCATCATGCGGCTTCTGATGCAGACTCGCCTCGGAAGCGCGTCGCCCTTGGGAGCTTTAGAGACCGCGACTCCGTCACACACGTTCTTGTCTCCGTCACATGGCCCCAACGGCACCTTCGAAGATGCAAGCCAAGCCGGCGACGAGTTACACAGGGCAAGCTCGTTGCGAATCCGCGATGCAAAGTGGTTTCGCACCCAGACCGACTACACACTCTACCCGAACTTGCTCCGTTCGGCGCAGCGTGAAGGAAGACTCTGGGCCGAAAAACGCGGTGGGAGATGGTACTATCGCGTTGACGAGGTGGCAGCGTTGTACCCGAAATGCGGAGCAGCGCTTCTTACAGCACTGGAGAGAGAAAACAGCCCCGACAGCGCCGGGGGGTAACGGCTCGTCAAGCCAAACACGACGCACCGCTCGATTGGCTCAACCGCAACCAGCAGTCGCATGGCCTGAGTACGCGTCTGTATTCAGCCGACCAATGGACTCTGCGATGCGTTAGCACACTGCTTGGCTGTCCTCTCAACTGCGGCTGTCGGCCGAGCGGTCCCGTCACCCCGGGAATGCGTGCTTGAGTCTGTAGCAGCACGAAGCTCTGTCCTGCGACGCTCCTCTTACTCGCCACCCTGCGACGTACGAGAGGAACGTCAGTTCGCCCCCTGGTACGGGTGGCACCGAGCCCATTTGGCCTGCGGCTGAAAGCGCACGAAAGCGCGCGAAAGCGCATATGCCTGAGCCTGCACTGGACCTCTTGGAGAACGCTGGGATTGTTCAGTACGGGAGCGGCATGGAGTCGCGACCAACAAAGGAGAACTGGCTCTGCGGCTGCAACGCCAGAGCCTCTTCGATAAGGAGCTGTCCAGGCAAACAGTTGGAAGACACAAGTCCCTATGGGCATACGGCAAGACGAACCGTGGATGCTTACGGCCCGCTCTGAGGGAGTGCGGTAGTTATCTGTTCGCAATGATTAGAAAGGATGGTTTATTTTCCATGACCAATCGAAACGGAACCGAAACTTGTCAGATCCTCGTCGACACCAGCCAAGCGGCGGAGATGCTCGGGATCTCCCGACGCAAGCTCGCTCAACTCATCGCCACTGGTGTGATTCCCAGCCGAAAGATCGGTCGACTCCGCCGGTTCAGCGTCGCGGAGCTTCAGGCTTGGGTCACTGACGGCTGCCCAAACACGCCCGGCCGTCGGGAACGCGCCCCAAGAAACAATCCAGACCACTCGATGCTGAGGACATGGTGAACGAAAAGGCGGGGCACCGGCTGTCACCGGAAACTCCGCCAGAAGGGAAGTATTCACATGTATAGTAGCACCATTCTGCCTTCGCTGTGGGGTTGGCGATTCAGCCCAGGGTCGAGATCGACCTTCCTCACGGCATTCGTTTCCGTCATCATGCCCGCGGCGCCAGAAGGTCGCGACCGGCTCGTGGGGCTTGGGACTATCCCGAGGGCACCTACATGGTCCCGGCGATCGTCACAAGCGAGGGTGACCACGACCGAGCCGCCGCGGCGGACTCATGGCGGGCAATCTGGCGATGCAGGACTG
>REEF01000091.1 GCA_007695205.1 Planctomycetaceae bacterium | reverse complement strand
AGCCGAGCGACAGCTCGAATTTGGTTGGCGGCCCAGCCGCCCTGTGTGGACAGGGGGCTAAACACGTGGGTACAATCGCAGGTCGCGAGCGCGCGACAAACAAGGTGTGACTCGCTCGAACTGATCTTTCCGAACCATCGATTTGTGCAGAGAAAGGAGCTCGTCGCCATGAGAAGTACAACCCCATCGCTGTTGCTGGTGATCGTTTGCCTGCTGGCCGTTCCCGGCGTATCGTTCGGGCAATCGGATTCCGAGCGGATTCGGGTGATCCTGGACACCGATGCGAACAACGAACTGGACGACCAGCACGCGATTGCGTACCTGTTATTCAACGGCGACGTGTTCGATGTGGAAGCGATCACGGTCAACCGGACGCGGGCCGGCGGAGGCGTTGACCAGCACTTGGCCGAGGCCCAACGCGTGGTCCGTCTCTGTGGCCTGGACTCGAAGATCCCGGTCCTGCTGGGCGCGGACAAGTCGTTCGAGGAGATTCGCGGGCAACTGGACCAGGGTGATTTCGACGGGGCCGAGGCGGTGAACTTCATTATCCAGCGGGCCAAAGCCGCCGATGATCGTAGGCTCGTGCTGCTGCCGGTGGGCAAGCTGACCAACATCGCCCTGGCGCTGGCGAAGGAGCCCTCGATCATCCCCAAGGTCCGCGTTGTGTGGTTGGGCTCCAACTATCCCAAGCGGGGCGAGTATAACAAGGAAAACGACGTCCCGTCGCTGAACTATATCCTCGAGACCGAGGTGGAGTTCGAAATCGCCACCGTCCGCTACGGCCAACCCTCGGGCACCGACGCCGTGCGGGCCACCCTGCAGGAGATTCGCCAGATCATGCCGGGCCAGGGGCCGAAGGTCTCGCCGCCGGTCACGGGACGGCACGGGGGCGAGTTCAGCACGTTCGGAGACTACTCGGTCAGCCTGTTCGAGAACATCCGGCTGCACGGTGATCCGCCTTCGCGGGCGCTGTTCGACATGGCGGCGGTCGCCATCGTGAAGAATCCCGCCTGGGCGACGGCGGTTCCGATGCCCGCGCCCATCCTGCGAGACGGCCAGTGGACCGAGCGCCCGGACAACCCGCGAAAGATTATCTTATGGGAGAACTTCGACCGCCAGGCGATCATGGCCGATTTCTACGACCGGATGGAGAACTATCAACTCGCCAGCCCCCCACCGGACGTTCATCCGACTCAGCCGTAGGCCACTGGTAGATGCCCAGGGGACACCCATTTTTCGAAACCATCTTTGCGAGCAGAAGAAATTTTCACTTTTGGGGGTGGAAGCTCAGTGTCAGTCGCGATCGCCCAGCAGCGCGCTCGGCACAGTCTCCGGGGAACCGGTACATCCGGGCTAGTCGTGTTCGAGAGGGCATAGCTGGGTGTCCCCATTTTCCATGCGGCGTCCGCACGAGAAGCCGAAGGACCGGCGCGGCAAGATCCTTTTCATCTCCACGCGTTTGCTGACATTGTCGGATACGACAGCATGTCGTTGACGATTTGCTGCAGTCCGTCGGGCGACCGATCGCATCGACCAGCGAGGCTGCCAGTCGATACACGACATTAACGGCTTCTCCCGAAGCGATCCAGGAATCGTTTGGCGTCCTCCTTGGGCCAAGAAGCAAAAACCTGGGTCTCGAATTCTGGAAAACGACCGGTACGCTGGAAGAGGCTGATCATGTCTCCCGATAGCGAATCCAACCCTCCGCGAACTGCGGACTCGACAAGGTCGCTTAGCAGTGCCTCGGCCGCCGCTGTGTCGCCGGTCGAGTTGTAGAATGCATAGGCTGTCAGCGGATCCGTCGTCCGCAAGCGATCCGACTCGGCTTTGGTCAGTTCGATCTGGTACGCGAACTCCGGTTTGGCAAGAGCCTTGCTCCATGCCGCCCAAAAGCGACGGCCTGCAGAGGCCGATGATCGATACTCGCCGATCATCTCAACTAACTCTTGCGTGCGATCTGACTTAAGCAGCGCATCAGCGCACTTTCCGAGCACCGTGTCTTCGACGTGACCAGCTCGCAGTAACTTGAGCAGTACGTCGGCCGCCTTACCGTGTCTCTTCCGGTTCGCATGCACATCAGCAAGCTTCTTGCCGATTTCGACGTGGAACGGCAAGCGATCGCGCCATACTGTCTCGATGAATTCCCATTCGGAGTCGGCTGCCTTGGAAACATGGAGTTCCGCAGCAATTCGCGTCAGCACGTCCCAGAACTCCTGTGCGTTAACATCCCTCGACAATTCGCAGTACATTCTTGCACAGGCCAACGCCCGCTCTGGCTTGGGCCAACGGATACGATAGAACTTGAGCAACTCCCGGCAGACATCGATGTGACGGCAGTAGGCGGCAAGTTCTTCCAATTCCTTCAACGCGCCGTCCGGGTCGTCAAAAAAGGTCGCCTTGGCGCTCTCGATCATTTCGCCCACGTAAGGCCACAACATTTCGCGCGGAATGAAGTGCGCGAACAACTTCAGATAGTCGCGCAGCAACGGAACGTCCGCGACTCGCTCTTGCCCACCTACCAAGAGCCTCTCTTGGATCTGCAAATCGGGATGCGAATGCAGAACGAAGACATCCGAGACCGACAGCGTATCGGCGAGATCTCCTTCGGTCTCCGTAAGAGATTGGGTGACGGAATCGCAGAGTTCCTGCTCTGCCTTGGGATCGCTGAGTTCAGGAATGCGGGTGAGTACCGGTATCACCTGAATAGGCGAACCGGCGGTGGGGGCGGATGAGCGTTGAATGCTCCGCAGCACGACGCGCAAGCCGTCGATGTTCTCACGGTTGTTGATCAACAAACAAACCACGACGTCGGGCAAGACGTTCGTAGCAATGCCACCGCCTTCGGTGATGCCGGTCCTCGCATCGATCAGCAGGAAATCGGGACTGAACTCCTGTCGAATCCGTTCTTTCAATTCGAGAAACACGGCGACGCCCTTGGCGCCAGGTTGATAGAACAATTCGTGCCAATCGAGCTTTGCCAACTTCCTCCAGTACTCTGGGGAAGGGGCCGCTCCTGCCGGCAGCAAGTTAATCGAGCCGCTATTTCCTGGAGGGAGAGCCAAGGGGACACGATAGCCGGGGAGAGAGTCAGGCAGAG